>NZ_JAGYZD010000036.1 GCF_018371055.1 Finegoldia magna
GTTTCTCGTGATGGTAAATTGGTTTTAAAAAAGTATGCAGAAAACATATCAACCGAAGTCAAAACGAGAGAAAGATTTTCTTCATCAATATCAGATTTTAAAACAAGATACACAGCCATCAATTCAACAAATGCAAAGACTAAAATAGCTGAATACTACTCTTTAGAAAATGATGATGGTCTAACTATGAACCTTGGGATAAATCCATTGATGCAATTAGGACTTCCAGAAAAAAGAAAAAGAATGTGTGAAAGCCTATTAACAGAAATTTGTAAGATTCATCATACACCTTTTGATATGGTAACTATAGGAGACCCAAGTCTTGATGTAGGAGATAGAATAGCTATTTCATATGCAGAAGAGAAGATTGAAGGGCTTATCACTGACATAGAATACAAGATAAATAGTAAGCATAGGATTCTTGGAGTAGGAAAGAATCCATACCTATCAAAGGCGAAAAGTAAGAATGATAAGAATATAGTTGGGCTTTTAAATCAGATTGAATCTGAAAAATTAGTAGTTCATGCCTATTCAAATTATTCTGCCTTTAATGTTTCTACCACTGATACACCAATAATTCGTATAGAATTTGCCTCCAATAAAGAAACGGAGGCAATTTTTAATGCATCTATTTTGTTAAATATAATTTGTGACACTGAAGAAAAAACAAGAAAGATATCAAGGGAGGTTAAGAAACAAGTAGAGATTTTAAATAATGAAGGGAAATCCTATGATCCTCCAAAGTTTGAAGAAAAAGAAGAAATAGAGGAATTAAACTTTATTGAAAATATAGAGACACCAACAAGGATAGTTATTACTTATGTTTTTAATGATACAAAAATAGAACATCATATTCCAAAGGAAACCTATCTAAGTGGTGACCACATTCTAAATTTATTTTATCCATTAACTAAACTTCAAGAAAAAACGATGAACAACTTTTCGGTTTTAATGCGACTTGAGTCTGGACAAGCGATGATAGGTAAAGACAACGCTATCGCAGCTATATCTGGTCAATCCTTAGGTTCTACAGAGGCTTGGGATGGAAAGCTTAAGATTGATGAATCTTGGAAGAGAATAGAACTTAGTCATTCATTTATAATTAGGAAATTGAAAGCTGAATATAAGATAGAAAGTCAAGCACCAAGACCTATTATATTTAATGAAAAGGTGGGAAGATTTAAATATCAAGGATTGATGCTTGGGAAATATAAAGAAGAAATTAATACAGAATTTAAAGATAAGGAGGAAGGAAATGCTTAAAGGTAAATCAGTCATAGAGCTAACTGATGTAAGAACTAAGGAGAAAGAAATCTATAAAGACGAAAACTTAATAACTAATGCAGTCCCAGACATAATAAGGCTTAATCCTTCAGGATTGATGTACCCTTTAGATAATGGACCAGTGGAGTTTAAAGAAGAAATTTTTCCTATAGCAAGCAGACTTTTTGGAGGTATTTTGCTTTTTGAAAATACTTTAGAAGAAAAAAGTGAAAATATTATTCCACCTTCAGATAATAATATTATTGGATATGCTTCTGATAACGTTAATCCTTCTGAAGATATGTTACGAGGTTCTGCCAATTTAAATGAAACGAAACCTCTAGAAAACGGATATAAATTTGTTTGGGATTTTTCAACATCACAAGCTAATGGAAGAATATCTTCATTAGCATTAACACATTTTAGAGCGGGGAGATTTTATTATGGGAATAATTTTAATAGGAATGCATGTTTATATTTAAATAGAACCTATTGTGATACTAGTGTGGAACAACGAAGGATATATTTAGGACTGGTAGAATGCAATCCAAAAGAAAACACCTTTATATCTATGTGGCCAAGAGAAAATAAAACGTTGGAAATAGTTAAGTACAAAGAGGCTTTTTCAAGTATAGGATTAACGGATTCAATAATTGGCGCAAGATACCAGGAAGTAGAAAAACAAGTAATCAATTTAGAAGAGTTTTTCAAATCCATATTTTATTGGAATAGATGTTGTTTTTATGATGGCAAAGATGGTTACTGGTATGGTTTTTTGAATGATGAAGGGTCCTTAGTAAGAAGAGTTAAAATAAACAAAGAAGATTACTCAACGCAATTTGATGAGTGGCATTTAAAGGATATTTCTTTGAATAGCTTTGGAGTATTTCCAAGGGAGGATGGTTATTCTATATATAGATGTATAGAAAGCGTATTAAAAGATGGTTATCTTTATGCTATTAGTAGTGATAAAAGAATTATTTATAAAATGAATGCTAATAATCCAGTTGACATATCATCTATAGAACTAGGATTCAAATCTGATTTTTCTGAAGGAGAAAATACTGATATTTATATGTATCAGTGGGGAGACTTTATACTTGGATATGATTTCACGATAACAAAGGATGATAAAGTAATTAAAAATTATGGCAAAGATTATTCGGGAAAGCCATTAAAAAACATCATGACACCGACAATTGAAATGGGACCTTTTAGAATCGGATATCGCGCCTCTAATGAAACTTTATATAAATATTTATATCTTCACACACCATATCTTGGAACGATAAATAATCTATCAAGTCCAATATTGAAAACGGCAGATAAAACAATGAAAATAACTTATACGTTAACAGAGGAAGAATAAAAAGTTTCCTCTAGATGAAAGGAGTAGAAAATGAATAAGTTCATAGAAACAATTAAGTTTTGCTTTAGCATAGCAGGGGGATGGATTGGATTCTATCTAGGGAACATAGATGCTTTTATTTACACATTACTTGCTTTTGTTATAGCAGACTATGTAACAGGAGTATTGAGAGCTGGTGTAGAAAGAAAGCTATCTTCATCAATAGGATTCAAAGGAATAGCTAAAAAGATTATGATTTTTATAGTTGTAGGTATAGCAAACCTATGTGATGTAAATTTAATTAAAGGTGATGGAACTATGATAAGAACAGCCATCATCTTTTTTTATATATCAAATGAAGGGCTTTCAATCTTAGAAAATTCTATAGCTTTAGGTTTGCCAGTACCAGAAAAATTAAAAGATATATTAAAACAATTCAAGGAGGAAAAATAAATGAGTAATAGCCCATTAGTACAAGCAACAATTCTCTCACCTAACCATAGTGGAAGAAGAAATCAGAAGATAACAAAAATTGCAATTCACCATGCGGCTGGAGTTATAAATGGTAAAAATCTTGCAGGTGTATTTATACCAAGGTCACGACAAGCATCTGCCAATTATAACTTAGGCTCAGACGGAGTTATTGTTTTAGGAGTAGATGAATCTAATAGAGCGTGGACAACATCATCTTCCTGGTGTGACAATAGAGCAGTAACAATTGAAGTAGGGAACTCTACGAGAGGACCTCAGTGGTTAGTTTCTGATTATGTTTTAAATAGGCTAATTGATTTAGTGACAGACATCTGCAGAAGAAATGGAATCTATCCTTGCACCTATACTGGAGGAAAGGATGGTGTTCTTCAAAAGCACGAGTGGTATAAAAACACTAACTGTCCCGGACCGTATTTAGGAAGTAAATTTCCATATATAGCAAATGAGGTCAATAAAAGACTAAAAGGCAATAAAACTGTTAGTAGACCAGTAGGTGGGTTATATAGAGTTAGAAAATCTTGGTCTGATGTAAAAAGCCAGAAAGGAGCATTTAAGAATTTAGATAATGCTAAAAGATGTGCTGATAGATTTGGACTTAAAGTTTTTGATGCTAATGGCAAGATAGTATATCCAGTTGGAAAGACAATCGACCAATTAGCTAGAGAGGTTATAAGTGGAAAGTGGGGGAATGGAGAAGAAAGAAAAAGAAGGTTAACTAATGCTGGATACGACTATTATGCTATCCAGAGAAGAGTAAATCAAATAATTTAATAGAAAAAATTATGCCTGTATCAACTTATGGTACAGGCTATTTTTTTATTTCAAAACCTTTTAACGCTATTTATATAGGGGTGTGCAAATAGAGTTTATAGTAGTTTTAAAAATCTAAAAATTAAATTGTATCAAAGTAGTGAGAGTCTTAGAAAAAACTGTAGTGTAAATGATACAATTTAACAACATAGAATGTGGCTGTTTCAAGCCTTTCTAAAACATTTTATTTTCTAAGATCATAAATAAGAGGTCTTTTTTTATTGCTCATTTTACTAATTTCCTATCTATGCACACTCCTAGAAAAATAAACGTTTATACTTTTTAATTTTTTTAGTTAAGTGGTGCAAAAACAAATGAATTCATGTTATCTAAATATGTTATATTGTGTATAATTAATATACATCTAATTGCAATATAGAAAGAATTATAAGTAAATTACATTTCACTAAGTGAATGTATATGATTGTTAAAAGCCGTAGCAAAAAAGGTTATTATAAATAAAAAAAATATTTCTAAAGAAATATCGAAAATTTAGATGAAATTTGGTATATAATAATATTAACCTAGAATAATAGAAAAGGAGAAATAAAAAGTATGAACAAGAAAATTTTGAAATCAGTTTTAGCTTTAACATTAACTGCGTCTATGTTATCGCCTTTAAATGTTTTAGCTGATAAAGAACACAGAATCGCAGGTCAATCAAGATTTGACACAGCTATTGAATTAGCTAAGTTAACAAAAAGTGATACAGCAGTGGTAATGAATTATCAAAAATTCCCAGACGCTATCACAGCAACAAAAGTAGCAAATGCTAATAGCCCAATCTACTTTACAGCAAAAGACAGAATGGATAGTAAAACTTTATATACTATTCTAAACAACCATAAAAAAGTTGTAATAGTTGGTGGTAAAAACGCAGTAAGCAAAACTGTTGAAAATCAATTATTAGGTCTTAACGTTGAAAGAGTTGAAGGAAACGATAGATACGAAACAAACGCAAAAGGTTTAACTAATACTGAAAAGTTAATCATCGTTAGTGGTGAACAATTTGCAGATGCTTTAGTAACATCTTCAATATCGAAGAAACTTTGCTCTGATGTAGCATTGACTCAAAAAGACAACGTGCCTAACGGTTTGAAAAACTACTTAAAGAACAACAAGAACTTAAAGGAAATCTTTATCGTAGGTGGTAAAGCTTCAGTTAGCCCAAAAGTTGAAAAAGAACTTAAAGCCTACACTAAAGCAAACATCAACAGAATCAGTGGTTATGATAGATATGAAACATCTGAAAGATTAGCTGATATAATCAAAAACTCTAAGTACACTATTGTAAATGGTGAACAATTTGCAGATAACTTATTAGCTTCCCCATTCTCTCAAAGAGAAAACAGAAGTATTATCTTGACAAAAAGAGCAAAACATTCAAAATATGTCATGAACGTATTTGAAAACAAAGATTATGTTGTAGTAGGTGGAAAAACTCAAGTAGAAATTCCAACATTTGCTAAACCATCTGAAACAACTAAACCAGAAGAAAATAAACCTTCTGCTGAAGATACAACTAAACCTTCTGAACAAAAACCAGAGGAAAAACCAGTTGATCCTAAACCAGAAGACAAAAAACCAGAAGAAAAACCAACAGAGCCAGAAAAGCCTTCTGAAAAACCAGAAGAAAAACCAGTTGAAGATAAACTTTTAGACGTTGATAGTCCAGAATTATCAGCAAAAGAAAAAGAGTTAATCAAACTTGTAAATGATTACAGAGAACAACACGGTAAGAAAAGACTAAAAGTTAGTAAATCATTGATGAAAGTCGCAAGAACTCATATCAACGACTTGAATATGAACTTCGATATACACAATCGCCCAGTAGACGCTAGAGGAATAGAAGGAAACCTACACTCTTGGTCTGATAAAGGTAATTGGACTCCAGTAGTCTATACCAAAGACGGTGAATATAGTAAATTGATGTGGAATAAACCTAAAGAAATTGCTGGTTATAATCAAACAGGCTTTGAAGTAGCTGTAGGTGGTGTATCAACACTTACCCCACAATACGCATTAGAACGATGGAAACAATCTCCAGGTCATAATGATGTAATCTTATCTCAAAACGGTTGGGATGACCCTACACCAGAACAAGCTAAACATGGTTTAACTGGATTATCTAATATGGGTGTAGCCATTAACGGTAAATACGCTTGTATTTGGTTTACTGATAACAACAACGGAGTAGTTGACCCTATGGGATACTTCGAGTTCAACTAAAAACAACAAAAGAGTAGACATAAATTGTCTACTCTTTTTTTTTTATCTTAAAGTTTCTAATATACTTAAATCATCAAAAAATTCCAAATTATTATATTTATTGAAAAGAAGATATAAACTAAATATCACAAAAGCAATACTTGATGCTATCACTGACACGTTATTGAGTGGAATACGCATCAAGCTCGGTATTAAAAAACTACAAATATTAAAGCAAATATGAGATATTATGCTCGCTTTTAAATCCTTATACTTATCAAAAATATATGCTTGATATAACGCAAAGATAAATGTCGGACAAAGATGAGTCAACGTTCCATGAAAAAGTGAAAATAAAATCGCCTGTAAACATCTTGAGAGGCTCACAGGGAGAGTTTTCTTTAGTGTTGAATAAATTATACCTCTAAAGATAACTTCCTCGGCTAACGGGGCTGTAATGAACGTTACGATTAAAACGAACGTCAAGTTATTAGCCATCATTTCTTGCAGTTGATCATACTTAGGGTCTCCTATAGTAATATTTAAAAACATTCCTAAAATTTGACCACTAAAAAATGTTAAAAAGAGATAAAATATATCGATAGGATCGATTTTACCAATTTTAACTAATAGCTTTTTGTTACAACATACATAAAAAGTTATGGCAATAAAGTGTAACCATAAAATTAAGCCAAACTCTCCAAAGCCCATTATAGACCAAAATAAGGTTATAACACTTGAAAATATCAAATAAGCTTTAAACCTATTATCTAACTTGAATTTATTATCTAACATAAGACTTTACCGTTAAATTGAACTCGTTCATTACCCATAAACTCACTTATTTGTAAACTTCCCTCAACATCAAAAACTTCACGCTTAATTAAATCTTCAAGTAAATCTGCTTGATTAAACAATAAAACTTCAACACCCTTTGGTAGAATCAATTTTAAATGCTGCGATTCACTACCCATAACTTGATAGCTTACATATTTCATATCAACATGCAAAAGCCCAACTGGTTTAGTAAAGCCTTGACCGAAAGGCTCATACACTTTGAGTTCTTTACAGAAATCATAATATAAACTAGCTGGAGTAAATAAACCATCTTCGCTTACAGTAAAAATTTCATAATCGTAAATATCAGAATTATCTTGAGGACTACCTTCGGATTCTTTAATAATTTCTTTTACTTTTAAATCAACAGCTTCATTTAATCTTTCAACCTCGTCTATATCCTTAAAAGAACAACCGAAAGCACATTCATGACCTAATATTGTAAAATCTTGTAAATTTGTGATAGATGAAAACCAATAAGGGCTTCTACCAGAACCAGATAAACTACTATAATTCAAAACAAAAGTAGGTAGACCTGTAGTACTCATAACGGAGTTTGCGAGTAAACCTAAAAGTCCAGGTTGAGCATCTGTGAAATAAACATAAATAGAGCTATTATCAAGAGGTGTCAATTCAGAAAGATATTTTTTAACCAAATCTTTACGTTCTTCGTTTAAATCATGAAGTTTAGTTATAAACTTATCAGGATCCTTGGCTAAAAATAAACCAAAAGCAAACTTCATATCTTCTGCCAATCTTTTCACAGAGTTAAAAGTCGGCGCCAGATAGAAAGCGTAAAAATCTTCGTTGACTTCATCGCCTATTTTTTTATATTCGTCTCTGTAACGTCTTAAAAGAGTTTTATAATTCTTAAAAGCCCTATCTAAAGGTCTTCTACGGTATACAAAAGTATGCTAGTGATGCTTAGTTACAAAAACTTAGAGACAAAGAGATAGATTCTCCTTAAAGAACAGTATCATTATATAAAAATCAAATATTATATTAGGCCTATTGGTATTTGCACATAAATACTGATAGGTCTTTTTTTATCTAAATTTTTTAATTATTAAATTATTTAATTTTTACTCAAAGTTACTCCATATGTCCTAAGGAATATAGAGGAAAGAAAAATAAGGTTAAAAATAGCCTTAATTTCTTTGCCTGTGATATAGGAGGTGGAGTATGAGAGTAGAAAAGTTTGAAGGTGAAAAAGAAGTTGTAAAGACTGAATATACAGAAAGAGATTTAAAAGCAGAGCTTAACTTTTATCTATCAGATAAGTTCATCCAAGACCTATTTCTTTTAGATGAAATTAGTCTTGAAGAATATAGAAAAATTAGGAGAGAAAACATTAAAAGATTTAGACCTATTCTTTCAGAATTATTGCTATAAGACTTGATAAATACTCACTTGTACGGGAATATAGCACTAAGAGAAAGAGAGGTGAGACGATGAAAAAGATAACCAAAATAGAAGCAAATCAAAAAGAAGAATCAATATTAAGAGTCGCTGCCTATGCAAGAGTATCGACAGATGAGGAAGCTCAGCTTGTAAGTCTTAAAACGCAAAAAGCACACTACGAAAAGATGATATCTGAGAACAAGACATATACATTTGCGGGTTTATACTTTGATGAAGGCATCACGGGAACCAAGAAAGAATGTAGGGACGGTCTCTTAAAAATGTTAAAAGACTGTGAAGATGGAAAAATAAACTTTATCCTAACCAAATCCATCTCAAGGCTTGCAAGAAACACAACAGATTGTTTGGAAATCGTAAGAAGACTCCTTGATTTAAACATTGGTATCTATTTTGAAAAAGAAAACATTGATACAAGAACCATGGAAAGTGAATTGATGCTATCCATACTTTCATCCCTGGCAGAAAGTGAATCCAGGTCTATTTCAGAAAATAACAAATGGTCTATAAAGAAAAGATTTCAAAATGGAACGTTCATTATATCAATCCCGCCCTATGGTTATGAGAAAATAGATGGAAAGATGGTAGTGAATGAAGAAGAAGGAAAAATAATAAAAGAAATATTTAAACAGTATCTTTCAGGTAAGGGAACGCATAAAATTGCAGAAGACTTAAATAAAAGAAAGATTAAAGGACAAAAAGGAGCAAAATGGCATGGGTCAACTATAAACGGAATCTTAAAAAATGAAAAATATATAGGCGATGCCATCTACCAAAAAACTTTTACAGATGAAAGTTATAGAAGACACAAGAATAATGGAGAAGAAGACCAATATAAAATTATAGATTGCCATGAAGCAATAGTAAGTAGAACGGATTTTGAAAAAGTACAAGACTTAATAAAGATAAGGGCTATAGCAAAAGGAAATGGAGAAAACACAAAAAGATACCAAAATAGATATAGCCTATCGGGGAAAATAAAGTGCGGAGAGTGTGGCTCAACCTTTAAAAGGAGACATCACTATAATGGCAAAGATAAATATATAGCTTGGACTTGTAGTGAGCACCTAAAAGATATCACTAAGTGTTCTATGAAGTTTATTATAGACAAGGACATAAAACTAGCTTTTGTGACTTTAGTAAACAAGCTAGTCTTTGGAAAAGATAGTATCTTAATGCCACTCTTAGAAACATTAAAGAGAGTAGATAGCAAGGAAGAAGTTGCGAAGATAGAAAAAATAGAAGAAAACCTAGAAAAACTAAAGGAAAGAAAAGAAGTTTTAAACAAACTAATAACTTCAGGAGTTTTAGATGCAAGTATTTACGCAAAAGAAAGCAGTGAAATTTCAAGTGAAGAAAGTTATCTACTCAAAGAAAAGGAAAGAAATAAAAAAGCCATTCTTGGAAATGATGAAGAAATAAGAGAACTTGAAAAACTAATAGGAGTCTTAGATAAAAGTAAAATGTTTGATCATTTTGAAGATGACTTGTTTGAAGAAGTTATTGACCACATCCAAGTTTTTAATAGAGAGACTCTGGATTTTTATTTAAAGTGTGGACTTGTATTAAGAGAGGAAGTGAAAGAAGATGTCTAGACTATGTTATGGCTATAACATAATAGACGGAAGATTAGAAGTTCAGGAAAATGAAGCTGAGAATATAAGAAAAATCTTTAAAAACTATCTTGCAGGCAATGCTCTTATAAAGTCAGCAGACCTTGCAGGTTTAAAGAAAAATAGTTCAAGTGTTAAAAAAATATTAACCAACGAAAAATATTTAGGAAATGATATCTATCCTAAAATAATAGATAGAGAAAGCTTTGAAAAGGCAGGTCAAATTCTAAAGGAAAGGGCAGTGGCCATGGGACGAGTTTGGGAAAAGGAAGAGAAGATTATTAAAGTTCCTTGTAAGTTTAGATATAAGGAGGTAGAGACTTTGCCTATAGATCCTTTTGAGAGAGCAAGTTATAAGTATAGGTTAATCGAGGTGATAGATGATGAATAGCAAGGTTATAGTAATACCGGCGAAGAAGAAAAAAGGAAATTCCATAAAGGAATCAGAAAAGAAAAAACTAAGAGTCGCTGCCTATGCGAGGGTATCAACAGATAGTGATGAACAAGCAACTTCTTATGACACTCAAGTAGACCACTACACAAATTATATTAAGAGAAATCCAGATTGGGAATTTGTGGGAGTTTTTTCTGATGAAGGAATCAGTGGAACATATACCAAGAAAAGAGCTGGCTTTAATAAAATGATTGAAGAAGCCATGGAAGGAAATATCGACTA
>NZ_JAGYZD010000037.1 GCF_018371055.1 Finegoldia magna
AATGTAGGATCCAAGGAATTCTACCAAGCGATTATTTTGGTAGTAGGACTTACTGTTGTGAGCTTGATAATGGCTAAAATAATCGACAAAAAAGACAAGGAAAAGCAAAAAAATTTGAAGTAATTGATAATGAGGGTGTATAAAGGATTTAAATTGAGTGCCTGAAAAAGTAAAGTGAGTAACTCCTCTGGAAAAAATTGTAGAAAATTCAATTGAAAAAATTCGTAAAAATTCAACTGTTTGAGCGTAAGCGAGTTTTGAATTTTAGAATTTTAAGATTAGAATTTTCCAATTTTTGTAATCGAGACGAAATGAACTTTACTTTTTTAGCGAACGGATTTTTTCAAGAGGACTCACTCGTTATACTTTGATATAAAAACATACACAAGAAAACCGCAATGCTTACAGTATGAGCTATTGCGGTTATTTTTATGAATCAAAAATTTTCTTCCAAATATTTCTTTGTGAATTTTACAAAATCTATCACAGGCTCTGACAACAACGAATTGGAACGATACACTAGATAGAAATGCCTTACAGATTCAAAATCGTCAATCTTAAAAGAAATCAATTGATTATTGGCAACTTCTTCTTCAACGGAAAGTTTACTCATGATGGATATTCCCATACCGTTTCTAATACATTGTTTTAATGTTTCGGTGCTATTTGCTGTTCCAATCAAATTCAGTGAATTTTTGCTGATTCCTAAAGCGTCTATCATCTTCATAGATTCTTTAAGCGTTCCAGAACCTTGTTCACGGAAAATAATCGGCTCTTTCAAAATGGAGCTGATCTTCACGTTGTTCTTCTTCAATGCGTTGTAATAATCATTGTAAGGCGTGACCACTACCAGTTTATCACTAAGAACTTTTTCGAATGTGAGATCCTTATCCATTGTAGTCATACCTACAATTCCTATATTGATTGAACCATTTATAACTCCATCTATAGTAGTCAAACTGTCAGATTGAATTATATTCACCAAAGTTTTGATGTGAGACTTGTGATATTTCGTTAAAAGAGAAGGTAGAATATAAGTCGCAGGCACAGAACTTGCTCCGATATTGAAAGTTGTGAGACTTTTTTTCGAAAAAGAATCTTGCATACTTTCCATGATTCTTGAAATAGCCTTGGCGTAATTGTAAAATTCTCTTCCTTCTGGTGTAAGCTCCAACTTTTTAGTTGTTCTTTTCAATAATTCTGCATTAAGTTCATTTTCGATTTGTTTGATATGGGTACTTATCGTAGGTTGCGTCAGATAAAGTCTCTTCGCAGCCTCAGAAAAACTATCCCATTCCACAACAGTTATGAACGTTTCTAATTGTTTTAAATCCATAATATTCTCTCTCTTCATGGTAGTCAATATATCTATATTTTACCATAAACGCCTTATTTTACAAAACAGACAAATATTTTATTTTAATATATCCATTTGTAAATAAATTTAACAATTGAGGATTTATTTATAGAAAAAACCTATAAATGAAATAAAACAATGCAATACTAATAAATCAACATTTAATTGAATTTTTCAAAAATTCAAATGATAAAAACTTGCAAAAACACGATAAAAAGACGTTATTTATAGAAAATTTCAATTAATCTAAATAGTTATTGTATGTTAGAATTATTTAGGTATGAGAAATCATATTAAATTATCAAAAAATTAAGATGTAGGAGGATTACATGAAAAAAGGACTAAAAATATTCTTGTTAGCTATTTGTTTATCAGTATTATTCACAGGATGCGTGAAAAATGGTGAAATTAAAACAGAAGATAAGAAAACAGAAGAAAAAGCCAGCACAGAAAAAACAAAAACGACTGGCAAGATTGAAGACGAACCAATGTATGGAAAAGAAATTCTAATCGGTTACAATGGTGGATTGTGTACAGGAACACCAGGAATTGCTGCTGTAAACAAAGAATTTGAAAAAGAAGGATTGAAAGTTAAAGTTATCAACGTTCAATCAGGACTTGATGCAGTTGGAACTAATAAAGTTCAAGTTTTCTCTGACCACTTGGCAACAGTATTGGTACCATCAATTAACGGAATCAATGTTCAATTAGTAGCTGGAGCCCAAACTGGCTGTAAATCATTGTATGTACTTAACGACGACAAAATCAACAAAACAAGTGATTTGTTAGGAAAGACAATCGCAGTTCCAGACGGAATTGGTAACTCTGACCACAACATTGCTTTGAGATTTTTAGAACACGACAAAGTTGATGCAAAACAAATCAAATTCAAACCAGTTGAAACATCAGCAGTTATCCAAGCGTTAGAAAAAGGAGAAATCCAAGCAACACTTCTAAGTGATCAATTTGCAGAAAAATTTGTCAACGAAGGAAAAATCAAGTCTATCAGATCACTTACAACTGATCCGGATTTCCAAAAAGAACCATGCTGTGTACACGTTCTTAACGCTGACTTCATCAGAGATAACCCACAAACAGCAAAAAAAGTTGTTACAGCAATTATGAGAACTAAACATTGGGTTGAAGACAACAAAGAAGAAGCAACAAAAATTTTGTTCGACAATCACTGGGCAAGTGGAGACTTCGATCAAGCATTGAGAATGATGAATACTTATGATTTCAAAATTTCTCAAAAAGATACCGAAACTGCTATCAGAAGTACAATTGACGATTACAAAAAGTTCGGACTTATTTCAAACGAAAAATCAACTGACGATTTAATGAAGAAATTCTGGAATCCAATGGGTGTAGATGAATCAGTAGTAAAATAAAAAATAAAGTAAGGTTTTTGCGGATTATTAATTTAGTCCGCAAAATTTATCTTTAATAAAGAAAGGGGTAATGATGGAAAACGAAAAGTTAGATGAGTTAACTAGGGAACAACTTATTGAACTAGAATCCAGACCTAAAACAAAGGCTCAGAAAATATTAGACGTTGTTAAATTGATTCTCCCAATAATCATGGGAGTTATTTGTGTTTTTGAATACGTTCTATATCCAAACTTAAAACCTGATTCCATGCAAACTAATACTTATGTGGTGTTTATTTGGTCATTTGTTGCACTTTATGGAGTGTTTTTCATAGCATCATTTTTCAAAAAGAACGTTAGAGCAAAATTAGTCTACAAAGCGCCTTTTTATGCTTTTGTATTCTTCTTGTTGACATTGTATGATTTTTTGACATTAAAAACAGGAATACTAACACTACCATATTTCCCATGGGTGGATAAAATCTTAAACGCAATAATAACTGACCAAGCATTACTTATAAAATCGGTAAAAAGTTCATTGAAGTTGCTATTTACTGGGTATTTCATCGGAGCGATTTTGGGACTTATAACTGGAATTTTGTGTGGATATTCTAAAAAAGTAAACTATTGGATATCTCCATTTATGAAACTTTTAGGACCAATTCCTACAACTACATGGTTGCCATTAGTAATGGTATTGGCTACAAGTTTGTTCTATGGATCGGTATTCATAATAGCTTTGGGTGTATGGTATGCGGTGACAATCTCTACAATCACAGGTATTTTGAACGTGGACAAATCAAACTACGAAGCGGCAAAAACACTTGGAGCAACAAGCAATCAATTGATTACCAAAATTGCCATTCCATCAGCTATGCCAAATATTTTCGGTGGACTTACAATAGGAATGAGTTCTGCTTGTACAGCTCTTTTGATAGCAGAAATGCTTGGTGTAGAATCGGGACTTGGTTGGTATATCACATGGAAGAAATCTTGGGCAGAATACGCCAGCATGTACGGAGCGATTATCATAATATGTCTTACATTTATCGCTGTTAATTTTGTTTTGTCGTTAATTAAAAAGAGAGTCCTTAAATGGCAAGAAGGGATGGAATAATGAATAATTTGATTTTTGAAAATGTATCTAAAAGCTTTTTAAGAACTGATTCAGACGGATTAACTCATGCCCTTACTGATATCAATATGACAATCGAAGATGGAGAATTTGTGTGCATCGTAGGACCATCAGGCTGTGGTAAATCCACTCTTTTAAGATTAATTGCAGGACTTATCGTTCCAACTACAGGATCCATTACTTTAAGCGGCAAAAAAGTTGAAGGAACAGACAGCGATAGAGGAATGGTATTTCAAAAACCGACACTATTTCCTTGGTTAACAGTCGGAGAAAATGTTGGGTTCTCAGCAAATTTGAAAAAACAAAACAACGAAAAGGAAGTAGACAGACTTCTTGAAAAAGTTGGCTTAATGGAATTCAAAAACTCATATCCACATCAATTATCTGGAGGGATGGCGCAAAGAGTTGCATTAATCAGAACGATGATTAACAAACCTAACGTGTTCTTGTTGGACGAGCCACTAGGAGCGTTGGATGCATTCACTAGAATGAACATGCAAGATGAACTCATTAGATTGTGGCAAGAAAACAAACACATAATGATAATGGTAACACACGATGTCGATGAGGCCATTTACTTATCTAACAAAGTTGTTATAATGGAACCAAGACCAGGTAGAATAAAGAAAATCTTGGAAATCGAAATGGATTACCCAAGAAATAGAACTAGCAAACAGTTCACAGATTACAGAAATGAAATTTTAGAAACGTTAAACATTTAAGGAGAAAAACTATGAAGAAGATTTTAAAAATTTTGCAATTGGTAGCGGCAGTTATTCTAGCATTAATACCAAAAGTTATCGCAAAACCATGCGAAGTAATGCCAGGCAAAATGCCAATGAAATGCTTCCACATGTCAAATGCAGTATTTGTTATAGCTGTAAGCATAGTGATTTTATTGGTAATTGCATATATCATTAAAGACGAAAAAATCGAATGGGGAATTAATATTGCAGTTCTAATTTTAGCTATTGATTCATTCCTATTAGCAAAGGTTGTAATAGGCGGTTGTAAACACGCGGGTGCCGCTTGTCAAATGAAGACAATTCCAGCGATTAGTATTTGTTCAATCATATTAACTATAATTTCAATAGCATACCTTGTTGTATTGAAGAAGAGTATAGATGAAAGATAAATTGTACCTGAAAAACTGGATATCATCAAATCCTGTCAGAACATTTATAATAGTTTTGATTATGGCGATAGTGTCCGCACTTTTGTTTGTAAGCATGTATTTTTCAATTGGACTTAACAATTCAATCGACAATATGAAACAAAGATTGGGCGCAGATATGATGATTGTTCCAGAAAAAAGCGGAAAAGAACAGGAAGCATTATTCGTATCTGGTAAGCCTTCTGAGTTCTACATGCAAAATGATGTACTTGATAAAGTACAAAAAGTCGAAGGAGTAAAACAAGCAGCTCCACAATTGTACATTGCGACTCTTCAAGAATCTTGTTGTTCATTCCCTGTCCAAGCTATAGGAATTGATTTTGAAAAGGACTTTACAATAAAACCTTGGATGAAACAAGATGTGAAGGAATTGAAAGACGGAGAAATTTTAATCGGAAATAATGTGAGTGTAGTTGATGCAAACACATTGACTTTTTTTGGCAAAAAATACAAAGTAAAATCAAAATTAATGAAAACTGGTCTTGGATTTGATAATGCAATATTCATGAATTTTGATACGGCGAAGAAAATGCTACAAGATTCTATTAAAGTTCATCCGCAAAAATACGTTCCAAATTCTGAAATATCTTCAATTTTAATAAAAAAACAAGATAATGCAGATAGTGAGCAATTAACAGTTAACCTTATGAAATCACTTAGAGGTACACACACTATGGTTGTCATGAACAAAAACTTCGTAGACAATCTATCCAAAGAAATGTTCTCTCTTATGAAATATTTGAAAATACTACTAACATTTACATTGATAATGGCAATAATCGTATTAATTTCGATATTTACAGTTGATTTCAAAGACAAAGAAAAACAAATGGCAACTCTAAGAATACTTGGTATAACAAAGAGTAAACTCAAAACCATAATCCTAAAATACTCTGTAATATTATCATTTATCGGAGCAGTTTTAGGAATTGGATTATCCATACTCACAGTCAAGTTGTTCTCCGGACAGATAGAAAAATCTTTGGATTTGTCGTTTATGAGCGTAAATGCAAAGGAAATTTTGATGATATCCTTAATTACATTAGCCGTTGTAATCGTAATAGCATTGATAACACAAATTTTCAACGTAATCAAAATATCCAAAGAAGAATTAGCACTAAAATTGAGAGGTAATTAAATGGAAATATTAAAAATTGAAAATTTGACAAAAAGTTACATCATCAATAAAGATAGAAAAAACGAAGTACTAAAAGATTTGAACCTAACGGTTGATGAAAATGACTACATCGCTATAGTTGGAGCCAGCGGTGCAGGAAAAAGTACGCTATTAAATGTGATCTTGGGATTTTTGAATTACGACGAAGGAAGCGTAAAGCTTTTCTCCAAAGAAGTCAAAGATTTTACGGACGCTGAAATATCAGATCTTCGTTCGAAAAAAGTATCATTCGTACCACAAGATTTAATCGTGTTTCCAGCCTTAACTGTAAGAGAAAACCTAGAAATGAAAGCGGAAATCTCAGGCGTATCAAATTTTGATTATGAAAAATTCATCAAAAAATACGACATGGAAGAACTTCTTCAACTAAACAGTGCGAAGAATTTATCCGGTGGAGAAATCAAAAAGCTAATGATTTTAAGAGCGTTGATAAATGAACCTGAGCTTTTAATATTAGACGAACCAACAGCTAACTTGGATGAAGAATACGTCGACAAATTCTTGGACTTGCTCGATGAATTGAATAAGAAAATGACACTTATATGTGTAACTCACGATTCAAGACTCAAAAACAGAGCGAAAAAAGTGTACAAATTATCGGGGAAAAATTTAACAGAATAATATAGAATGACCTTTAAAAGTTTAATGACTTTGGAGGTCATTTTTTTATGCAATCATTGACAAGTTAATTTACTAAGAATAAAATCTAATTGAGAGAAGAAGGTAAAATAAATTAAAGTATTAGAAGCTACAATGAAAGAGACACGTATACTCATTAAAATGGCTACAAAAATATGTGATAACGAAATGTTTACGAATTAGAAGAATTTAAAGAAATTCTACAGTCAGATGAAGAATCAAACAGGATTATTTGTTTCAAGAAAGGTTTATAAATTTGAGAAGACATGGAAATATTTAAAATACTTTTACCTTTGATTATAACGGTGATATTAGTCCTAATCGTCATCAAAAAATCGAAAACACAATCAAAAAATTCGCCTGAAAATTATATGTCATTTGGGATGGCATTGGGAATGATGCTAGGCGCGGGTTTAGGAACTATCTCCGATAAATTCGACATTGCGACTTCGATATCAATCGGTATGCTTTTGGGTATGGTTATAGGAATGAGCATAACAAAAAAATAAATTTATACGAGTATGGCACCAGTAAGAAGGTGTCTTTTTTATGTTATATGCACAATAAATCTTTGTAAAATATTTGTAAAAATATCAAGAATTGGTATAAATAGCTTATTTTTCGCGAATAATCGGGTATAAATATAAATGAAAGCATGTACAAAAATAGTGAGTGAAAGGAAAAGCAGTGAGGAAAAAATACAGGGATAAATTCACCAATCCCGAAATAGTAAAGCGAATTGAACAAATAGAAAATTCTCCACAAATGCAATCAAAACTACATTCAGTAAAAAATGGAATGAAGGACAACATCATTAATCCATTTTTAGTTATAGGTGCTATGGTTGGATTTATTGCATTAAGAGCGATGCTAGGAATTTATTCAATTCTTGTCATGGCGGCTTTAGTATATTTTTGGAACAAATATTCAAAACAACGAAGAACTGAACTTGCAACATCCTACACTGATAATTTCCTATTACCAGTGTTGAATGAAATCTTGCCGGATACAACAATTGATTATTCTAAGAAAGTTGATGTGAAAGTGATGCAAAGGTTGGTTCCTAATTCTGAGTATTATTTTGGAAACTGCCACATAGTATTTGGTGATGATTACAAAACAGAGTTTTCTAATATGCAAGCATACACAGAAACTGAAGATAGTGAAGGACACACACGACAAACTATTGATTTTTGTGGACAGGTTTTGATGGCGAAATTTGACACTAAAATAAATGGACACATAAGAGTAGTTCCCATAAAAAAAGGGAAAGTGCTTGGGTTTAGAAATCATGGAAGCTACGGAAGGAAAACCAAAATAGAAAAAGAAATTGAGACGGAATCCATTGAATTTAACAACTCATACGCAATATATTCAACAGATGATTTCTACACAAGACTAATTTTAGATCCTAAAATTATAGAGTTATTGAACGATTGGAAAGAAAAAATGAGAGTGTGCTTGTACATGAACGAACAATACATCTCCGTATCATTTGAATCAAATGCGTTTTTATTTGCATTACCACAAACGAAAAAACAAGTTGATGAATTGTCGCTTTCAACAGAATACGAAAAAGTTAGAGAAAAATTATCAGGATTTTACTCTCTAATAGATATAATAGGTGAAAAATTATAAGGAGAAATTATGGACAGATTTTTAAATTCGGAATTCACAGCAATTGGAATAATTGCATTAATCATTTTAATAGTATTAATTTGGTGGGTAAAAACATCGAATAGATTTAACCGATACAAAGTCGTAATAGACGAATCCAAGAAAAACGTAGACATTGCACTAGCCAAAAGATACGACACAATTTGTGAAATGATAAAAGTTGCCAAATCATACGCAAGACATGAAGCCTCAACTTTTTCGGATGTAATTAAACTTCGACAAAATGCAAATATCAAAGAATTCAACGCAGCAATACAAAACCAAGACCGTGAAATCAGCAAAATATTTGCACTTGCAGAAAGCTACCCTGACCTCAAATCATCACAAGAATTCATCAATCTTCAAGACGAAATCAGCGACGAAAATGAACAATTAGCAGCCGCAAAGAGAATAGTAAACAACAATATCAGCATAATAAATCAAGAAATCGTGTCTTTTCCAAAATCTGTTGTTGCAAAATCTAAAGGATTGAAAGAAATGGAATTTCTTAAAGAACAAAACATAGACAGCAAAAGGTCGATAAGTGAATTCGACTATGATGTTAAATAGTCGTTTAAAATGGGGTTAACTTCTGAGGTTGGAGTGATCTTGGAAGTTTTTTGATAGGAGAAAAATAATTCATAAAAATATTGCAAAAAAAATATATAAGGAATACAATATAGTTAACCAAAAGACTTTTGTAAATAGGAAATCACAAAAGTTAATAAAAACGGAGGGAAATTATGAAAAAAACAAGTAAGTTAATCAAAGTAATCCTTGCATTTGCATTGATTATAGGAGCGTTTTCATTTAACTCATCATTTGCTGCTGGGCAAGATGTTGAAATCAATGAAACAAACTTTCCTGATGCTAAGTTCAGGGAATATGTAAAAGAATTTGATGAAAATCGAGACGAAAAATTAAGCAAAGAAGAAATTAAATCGGTAACAAGTATTAATACAATTGTAAATACACCAAAAAACTTTAAAGGTATTGAGTATTTTACTGAGATAAAATCATTTTCTGCTTCTGATAATGTAAAAAATATTGATTTATCTAAAAATACAAAACTTGAGAAAATCTATTGCACTCTTAACAAAAATTTAAAAGAGTTGGATTTAAGTAAAAACACAGAGTTAAAAGAATTAGACTTATCAGATAATGCTCTTACAAAATTAGATTTGAGTAATAATAGTAAACTTGAAGAAGTTAATTTATGGCATAACAAAATAAAAGAAATTAATCTTACAAATTGTGTGAACTTAAAAAAAATAATCTTAACTTATAACGAGTTAAAGGAATTAGATTTGTCAGATTGCGTAAATCTTAAGGATCTTGATTGTGAAAATAACAATCTAGAAACAATAGATATTAGTAAGAATAAACAATTACAAAGCATAAATGCTAGAAGTAATAGATTACAAGCGATAGACACTACTAAAAATAGAGAATTAAGTTTTTTTGTAGTGGATTTGCAAACATTTGATTATTATACAGGTATTAATCACAAGGTTATTTATTTAGAAAAACTTCCTGGTAATCCTAATCCAAAAAGAATAAAGGAACTAGAAAATGGAGAATTAGTAGGAAATAAAATAGTGTTGGATAAAGGTAAAGAATCTGTAAGATATTCTTACGAAAGTAGACCTGGAGAAATTCAACGTGAATTTGGAGATTTATTGAGGATACAAATAAATGTAAAAACAGGATTTACAGACGATGAAGACCAACCATCTGAGAAACCACAACCAACAGAAGAAAATAGAATTTCCGGAAGGAATAGAATAGATACAGCAATAGAAGTATCCAAAAAATACTACGAAAAAGCAAACACAGTAATAATTGCTAGAAGTGATGAATATCCTGACTCACTAACAGCGTCACCATTAGCAAAAAAATTGAATGCGCCTATATTATTGACATCCAAAAATGAATTAGAAAAAACAGTAAAAGCAGAAATAAAAAGATTAAAAGCAACAAATATAATTATCGTAGGTGGAGTAAATTCTATATCAACTAAAGTAGAAAAAGAATTAAGACAATATGATAAAGAAATAGAAAGAATAGCTGGACACAGTAGATATGAAACATCAGCAGCTATAGCAGAAAGACTTTTAA
>NZ_JAGYZD010000038.1 GCF_018371055.1 Finegoldia magna
AAAAAAAGAGCGAAAGATTTCTCCTTCGCTCGCAATTTATCATAGTCTTTACTACATCACTTATTTATTTTTTATTAACAAACTATTATCTTCTCTTAGCTTCACAAATTATTTTAGATTTTAATATAAATTTTAAAAACCGTATACTTTTCTATCGTAGATTCTTCTTGTTATACGATAGTTGAATTTCATATCTGAATGTTTCTATATTTTTATAATTTTTATTCCATTATTTAACACTTCTTCAAATGTTATATCCTTCGCATATATGTTTTTCTCGAATAAACTTCCCATCTTTTCAAAAAATTCTCATTATTAAAAATCATCTTCTTCTGGAATAATTTCTGTATCTTCTATACTTTCTTTTTCATCATTTTCTTTATCATATTCATAATCATCTTCTAATTCGTCATAATCTTCATCATCTTCAATAGCATTCTCTTCTCTCTTTTTGTAAACTTTGAAGTAATATCCTGCACCTATTCCTACTAGCATTATAAGAACTATAAAAATATACAATCCTACGCCTGACTTCTTTTCTTTCTCTTTTTCTTTTTGTGGTTCTTCCTTTTTTATAGGCTTTTCTTTTCTAACTACTTTTTCTTCTTTTGATTTAGTATCACTTTCTCCTTCGATCATATTTAAAAGGTCTTGCTCACCAACTTCTGTTAATAGTTGAACATTTTCTTGGTTTTGTGAATGATCTATAATAAGATGCATTGTCTTGCCTGATTTAGTCTGAAAGGTCAAAAATTGTCTAACGTCTACAGGATTTTCTTCGCCTTCTTTTCTTACTTCATTATCTCCAACTTTAGGAGTTAGATCTTCTCCACTTTCATCTACATTTTCCAATACTGTCCCTCTTGCTTTATTCTCCTTTGTTGCTAAAGAATTAATCGCTTTTGTATTCCCTCCTTTTACAGGTTTTGCTGGTTGGCATGAATTAATAGATCTTTCTTTTTGTTCACTTTTTACATTTTTACTATCTGGTATTTTAGGTACTTCTTGATAGGGTATTTTTTGTTTTTCATCAGAAGGATTATACACATCTTCATCAAATAAATTTTCTAATTCTTTATTATTTTCTGGAGTATATATATTATTTAGTTGACTCGTTATTTCACTTTCATTACTTTTTGCCATGGATATACTTGGTATTATTGTAAACATAAAGAGTAACACTAAGGCTACTTTTATTCCGCTTTTCTTCATCTTTAGCTCCTTTTTTATTTTATATTTTTAAATACATATACTGCTTTTTTGTTATTATCCCATTCAATGCTTTGATCTTTTCCGTCTTTTATATCTCCACAAGTTGCATTAAAAGCTTTTGCAATATTTGAAATAGAAGCATGAACTCTTCCATTTATAATTACTGGCTTAGTATCAGAATGATAAATATTTCCGTCACTATCTTTCATGACTCCTGTGTCTATATTTAATCTCAATGTTTTCTTTGGAAGAACGATATTTTCTTTATTGGAAAATATAGCTTCTCTTTTGTTGTCATCATATTCAACGTTAAATCCTAAAGTATAGGCTGTATATCTTATAGGTAACATAATATGATCATCTTGAATGTATGCCTTAACATCCATATACACAGTAGTTTTCTTTCCATCTTTTATGACATTATAGTAATCTTTTCCTACTTGAAACACGCTAAATTCATCACCCTTACTACATGGCTTTATATTATCCTCTCTTTTACTAATAACTTCTTTAGTATCTACTACTTCTTTGTTAGTAATCTTTTCTTCTACATCTTTATCATGTTTTGTTTCTATTTCTGCTTGTTTCTTCTTAAGATTATCCAGAGTTTTTTCAAGCTTTTCCTTATCATTTATAGCTTTTTCTTTTTCCCCTGTTTTGTTTTTCTTTAGGTATTTCTCTAGTTCACTGATTCTTTTATTACATTCTTCTATTTTTTTGTCTAAGTCATTTTGGAGATTTTCAAACTCTTTTGTTTGTTGTTCTATTTTATCTTCCAAGCTTTTTATCTGTTCTTGTAATTCTTTTTTATCTTTTTCTGCTTTAGATCTTAATTCAGTTAATTCTTCTTCAAGAGATTTTACTTTCTCGCAAGAATTTTCTTTATCTTCTTTTGCCTTATCTACTTGGTCTTTTAATTTTTCTAATCTTTCTTCTTTTGCCTTTAAAGTATCTTCTATTTTCTTTATTTTCTCCTCTTTTAATTCTATATTTTGATCCTTTTCTTTAATCTCTTTTTCTAATTGACCAATCTTTTCTCTTGTTTCTTTAAAACTTTTTTCATTAACTTCTGCCTTTTCACCTTTTGCTTCTAATTCCCATTTTGCAGAAGATAATTCTTCTTTTAATTTTTCACTTTCTTCTTGAAGTTTCTTTACTTCATCTCTTAGCTGTTCTAGCTCAGCTATTTGCTTTTTGTCTTTACTTTCTAGAGCACATATTTTTTCTTCTAGACCTTTAATTACTCTTTCTTTTTCTAATAATTGATCTTCTAGGCATTTCTTATCTTCTAAAAAATTATCTTCCTTATTTTTATATGAATCTAATTTCTCTTGAAGCTTTTTTATTTGCTCTTTATTTATCTCTTTATCTTTATTTAAGTTTTTAATTTTCTCTTGTAAGTCTGTAATTTCTTTTTCTAAATTTTCTACATTGCTACATACCATTTCAGCTTCAATTTTATTTGTATTTTGTAAACTTTTTTCTGAACTAGCATATATATGACTCATAGGCGATATATTTATAACACTTGCTAGTATCATTCCAATCGCTAAAACTCTATTTCCTATTCTTTTCATTACTTTTCTTCTCCTTCATTAATTTGACATATACTTTTTTCTTTTCTTTCTTCTTCCTTATTTTTTCTTACTATATATAAAAATTCATCAAGGGATATTTTTTTGCTACGAAACTCTTTGATAACTTCCATATTCTCTAATTCTTCTTGTTCTTCTTCTAAGATTTGAAGTTCCAACTCAATATCTTCTTTTTTCTTTACTAACTTTTTTTGTTTTTCTATATTTTTGATTAGTTTTTTATTCATTTTTTATCACCTTTTCTATCTTGGTCTGCCAAAGGCATAAAAGTGTTCTTTCCAATATCTTGTGTTAATATTTGCATATTGAATAGGATCTCCTGCATGAATCATCATTCCATTGCCTGCATATATCCCTACATGAGATATTGGTGTTCCAGAATTATATGTTCCTTTGAAGAAAATTATATCTCCTGGCTTTGCTTGACTAGGCGATACAGGATTACAATAATCAGTATATATTCTCCAAGCTGTTGTTCTTGGCATATTCTTTACTCCAGATTTTGTAAATGACCAACATACAAATCCCGAACAGTCAAAATTTCTTGGTCCACTAGCTCCAAAAACATATCTTTTTCCTATATGTTTTTCAGCTTCTCCAAATAATCTCCTTACCGCTACATCATCAAACTCTATACCGGGATTTCCAAAATTTGGATTATCTACTATGTCCCCTAAATCTCCATAACCAGAGCCAAAATAATCTCCCATATTTCCTTGATTTTCTAATAATGATAAGTAGTGAGCCATATTAGTTTCATAATTTGCAAACTCTTCTTTTGCAATTTTATCAATACTTTTCTTGGTAATGGTAAGAGTTAATATTTTATAGGTATATGGATTTCCATCTTTATCATATTTAGTAATAGTTTTTGATGTATACTCTTTTTTGTACATCTGATTAAAGAGTTTTTTTAGCTCCTTTTTTATTTCATCAGTCGACTTAATTTCTCCATATCTTGCTGTTAAATAACTAAATAGCTCGTGAACATCATGACCTACTGGATCTCCTTTTATATGATATTCATCGTAGTTTGGATAATTTTCTTCAATGCTATCTATCTCATCTTGCAAAGCATATTCATAACTTGAAAATTCATTATTTATATCACTTAGCACTTCTTTTTTTGATAAGTAACTTGTAGCCATAACATTACTTGTAATACCTGAAGTAATACTTCCAATATTACTTATTTCTTTAAACAGCATGAAAAAAAGTCCTAAAATGCAAAGGACAATAAAAATATTTTTATATCCCTTATTTTTTAGAACTTCTGCTGTCTTTTTACTCATATTTGTAATAGACTTTTTTATTCTATTTTTTAAGCTTACTTCTTGTTTTTTTCTGAAATCTTTCTGAAATTTTTTCTTCATAAAAAATCGATTCAATTTATTGGTATTTTGATAGGCTCTAGATTTTTTTAATTCTTCAAAATCTTTTTCAAATAATAATCTACTTTCTTTTTTATGAATTTTATTATCTAATTTCTCTAATTTTCTTTTAGTTTTTAAAGCTTTTTTTCTACGATTACGTCTAATATTTTTTCCAATAAGCTCTGTACTTCTGCTTACTTTATATGATGCATCTATTCCTGCATTATCTTCTTTTCCGCTATAAAGATAGTTTGATGCCATTGCACTTGCAAGAATTAAAGGATTTTCTAATCCTCCTTTTTTTGCTTTTTTATTATCTTTAACTAGGTCTTTTTCTTTTTTTGCTTTTTTCGAGTGTAATTTTGAGATCTTTTCTTCATCTTTTTGAAGCTTATCTTTTACCTTCAATTTATCTTCTTTAAACTTATTTTGTCCTTCTTTTACATTCGAACTTTCCTTTTTTGTTCTTGTATATTTTTCATTTAGATTAAAATTAGCTCTTTTACCTTCTTTTTTGTTATTATCTATAATTTTCTTTTTATTATTTAGATCTACAAAGCATTTTTCCTTTAAGTTCTTACCAGTCTTTAGTTTCTGATAATTCTTATTATCCATTTTACTTTCTGTTAAGTATAAACTTTTTGTCCTAAACTTCTTACCTTTATAATCCCTTACATTAGATCTTTCTATTTTTGTTGAAATGGACTTATCTTGAAATGAATTTTCTTGCTTGTCACTTTGATACTGCTCTTTATTCTTTCTAAAGTCATTTAGAAATCTTTTATTTCTATACTTTGAAAAATACTTTTCATCATCACTAGTATCTCTATAAGAAATATTACTATCTCTAAAGTCCATATCATAACGATCTATTACTCCATCATTATCTAAATCTTTAGACAATGGGTCATAAACTTCTAACTTATCTTTATTTTTTATTCCATTCTTAGATATATGATTAGAACTCTTCTTGAAATTACTTATTCTATTTTCATATACTCTATCATTTTCTTTCTTGATTCTTTCTTCTCTAATTTTATCTTCTACTTCATTATCTTGTTTCAAGTTATCAAGTATTTTATATTTTTCTCTATATACTTTCTCCTGTCTTTTTCTTTGTATTTTTCCCTTATCTGATTTTTCATTAACATTAGGTATATATTTATTATCTAGTTCTTGAAAGTAGCTAGAAGTTTTCTTTATATTATCATAATTCTCAACTTCAGAAACTTGTCTATAGCTATCTTTTTCATTCATAAAAGTGCTATTTTCTCTTTCAGAATTTTTGTTTAATAAAATGGATGAATCTTTTTTATTTTTTATAGTGTTGTTACTTATATTTTTCTTTTCTAATATAAGTTTACTTTTTGGTACATCTCTAGGATTTATTTTGCCCTTTTCTTTTTTCATAAACGCCTCCTATTTCATATTCTCTTCAATCCTTTCTTTAGCCATCTTGCAATAGTCCTCATTTAATTCTATTCCTATATATTCTCTATTCATTTTAGTAGCAACCATTCCAACTGTGCCTGATCCCATAAATGGATCTAATATTAACCCATTATTAGGACAAGCTGCTTTTATACAAATTTCTACTAATTTTGGTGGAAATACTGCATAGTGTTTTCCTTTAAAGGCATTAGTATTTATTGTCCAAATATCTCTACTATTTCTAAACTGAGGAACATTATCTCCTATATATTCTCCATATTCTCTTGCTTCATTTATGCTCTGTCTTTTAGCACCTGTATTTTCTTTTAAGTACTTATTGTCTTTTCCCCTTGCCCTTATATATCTTTTTTTACTTATCTCTTTCATGGGTTCTTTCATTGCTTCATAGTTATAAAAATATTTTTTTGATTTAGAGAGTAAAAAAATATGTTCGTATGATCTTGATGGTCTATCTTTACATGATTCTGGCATAGCATTTTCTTTGTGCCATATAATATCACTTCTTAAATACCAACCGTCTTCTCTTAGTTTTAATGCAAGTTGCCAAGGAATTCCAATCAAATCTTTTGTCTTATATCCTTTTAATTTTTTCGTTACAGAAACTTTTTGACCTGTCCTTCCATTCTTATTTTTTTGGTCTTTGTATTCTTTCTTGCTTCCAGTACCAACATAAGAATCTCCTATTACAATCCATAAAGTTCCATCTTTTTTTAATACTCTTTTTACTTGGTCAAATACTTCTACTAACTTATTTAAATACTCTTCAGGACTTTCTTCTCTTCCGATTTGACCTTTAACTTTATAATCTCTTAATCCATAATAAGGAGGAGAAGTAATACAGCAATCAAATATCTCATTAGGTAGTTCTTTTAAAGCTACTAATGCATCTAAATTAATAATATAGTTACTTTTTATCTTATTCTTCATAACTTTCTTTTAACTCCTCTGGCTTTGTTGTCATTAGTCTATATAGCTTAGTGTCTTTAGGGAATCTATCCACGAATGGAACAATGGTATTCCCATAAAACAAAAGCCCTTCTCCTTCATTAGAGTTGGTTACATATGATAATTGGTAAAGTGATATATTTAGTTTATCTGCTAATATTTCTCTATCACCAGAGGCTTGATTTAGCATCAATATAAAGTCTGTATTATCAAATATATTTTCTATTTCAGGACTAGCTAAAAGATCCTTGACATTCTGAGTTAACCCTGTTGGTATTCCTCCCCATTTACGAAATCTTTTCCAAATTTCTATTGAATAACTTGCTGTTTGTTCTTCTCTTAACAATAAATGGAATTCATCGCAATAATACCTAGTTTCTTTCTTATTCCTATTAATTGTAACTCTATTCCAAACTTGATCTTGAACAATAAGCATTCCAATTTTTCTTAATTGCTTTCCCAATTCTTTGATATCATAACAAAGTATTCTATTTTTAGTATCTACATTAGTTCTATGATTAAAAACATTTAAGCTTCCTTTAACATATATTTCCATTTCTACCGCAAGTTTTTTCCCTACTTTTTCCTCTTGTTCCAAAAGTAAGTTATATAAATCTTCTAAAATTGGCATATTAGAAGGTATAGGATTATCAAAATAGTTTTTATATAAGATTGGAAGACATCTATCTATAACAGAAGTTTCTTCTGCACTCAGTCCTTCTTTTCCCACTACTAATTCAAATAATGATAGTATAAAGTCAGACTTTAATGACAATGGATTATCTTCATCTGCATAATCTAAGTTTATATCTAATGGATTAATATAGTCTCTACTAGTAGGTGATATCCTTATAACTTCTCCTCCTAATGCTCTAGTTAAATTCCCATATTCGGATTCAGGATCACATATTATAATGTCATCTTGTGTAATTAAAAAGGCATTGGTAATTTCTCTTTTAGCCGAGAAAGATTTTCCCGACCCTGGTGTTCCAAGTATTAAACCATTAGGATTTTTTAACAGCTTTCTATCTGTCATTATGATATTTCGACTTAATGCATTTAAACCATAATATAAGCTTTCTCCTTCTAAACACAACTCTTCTGTAGTAAATGGAATAAAGATCGCTGTAGAACTTGTAGTGAGTCCCCTTTTCACCTCAATGTCATTCTTTCCAATAGGCAATGAGGACATAAGAGCTTGTTCTTGCCTATAGTTAAGATTCTTTAATACACAATTATGTCTACCTGCTATAGAGTTTAATTGAAAAATTACATTGTTCAATTTCTTTCTGCTTTTTTCTATATTTGTAAATAAAATGGTAATTACAAACATTCTCTCGTTATGATTTTGAATCTCTAATAAAAGTCTTTTAGCATCATTTCCATAAGTGATCAAGTCTGAAGGTAATATATCCATGTCATATCCCGATCTTATAGCTTTTTTATTTTCTTCAATTTTCATCTTATCTAGATCTGTAATTTTTCTTTTTATCATTTTAATTGCGTTTGTTTGATCGATAGAGTTTATATGAAAGGTTACAATCATATTTTCTTCAACTTCTAAAAATTCAGATAATAGTCTATCAGATAATTCTGGTGCAAGAATCTGTAAGAAATTTACTTCTCCAAAGTATTCTCCTACTCTAAACTGATTTATAGATGAAAAATTAAAAGAAGTCGGAGAAATATAATCTTTTGTAGATAGACCACTATGCTTTAAATCATCATATGAAAAAGTAAATTTTTTATCTTTATTTAAAATATCATGAATTACCTTTAATCTTTCGTATCCATCTAGCACATAAGCCTTAACTCCCATTTTCTTAAAATTATTTAGTATGTCCATTTCCATTCTTTCAAGTCTAATTGTAGCTTCTTTTATATCCTGTGCTTCTAAGCTAAAAGTGATATACATATATTTACTTAATCCATTGTTCCCTTTTTCACTTTGATTTTTTAACATCTCTCTATATTCTTTCCTTATCTCATTAAAAGAATCATCTCTATAGGGGATATTAATATTTTTTTCTATTTCTTCATTTTTCCCTATTCTGTTAATATATGAGAGTTCAATATCTACACTTGGATCAAAGTAATTTAAAAAGTTAGAAAATTCATTAAAAATACTTTCTTTATCTTCTTCTGTCGAAAGCTGATAATTAATATCTAAAAATCTTATCATTTTATTAAATTTATTCTTTTCTATTTGACAAACTCCATTTTTAAGCATTCTTAAATAGGGAATTGTATCTTGAACACTTTTTTTCTTTTGTTTTCTTCCATTAAAAAAAGAAAGCTCTTTCTTTTGCTTTCTTTGTCCTTTGTACTTCTTTGAACTTTCTATTTTCTTTTGACTTTTACCTATGCTTTTTAAGTCTTCTTTCTGCTTTTTTAAATTCTCTTTTTCTGCATTTAATTTTTTTTGCTGTCTTTTTTGTATTTGATTCATTTTCTCCCTTCTTTCATTTTACTTATTTTTCTTTCTATATCATAAATACAATCTGTTTTATATAGTCGAATACTTGGTTGAGTCTTTTTTTCTATCATGTACTTAAGATACTTCTCAAAATACAGACCATCTTTTTCATAAAGTGTTGTGAAAATAATAGGAAATGCTACTCCTATCATAATAAGCATAGATATATCATTTGGTAGATTTTTTCTTGATAAGATATAAATAGGAAAGCCTATTACTCCTGCTATTGTAAATCCAATTAATTGTCTTTTTGTTAAATTTAATGCTACTTTGGTTTTTACTTTAGTTAAATCTTTTGGAACATTTACATATGCCATTATTCTATTTCCTCTATTCTATAAATTATCATCTCATCTTCCCTTTCTTTTTTTCTTATTTTATTTGTTATATATGATCCAATTATAATTATTGGTAATCCTATTATTCCAAACCTTTTAATTTTAAGTTCATTCTTTCTTTTATTTATTCCTTTAAACATTTCTCCTCCCTTTAATGTGCATTTAATATTGATTTTGCAATACTTCCAGATTTCATCATCGTAATTCCAAGTATTAGTGTGTAGCCAAGTAGTTCAAAAATACTCTTGTGTATATCTGTTATACTTAAAGTCTTTACAAGAACTGCGTAAATACCTACACATATAAGCAAAAATAACCCTTGTAGTCCAAGAGCAAAAAGTCCTCTAATATAATTAGTTCCTATGCTCCCCCATTCTTTGTTTCCCATAGTGGCAAAAGGTATAGCACAAACAGAGGTATAGATATATATTTCTATCATTCTTCCATAAAGTATTACCGTTATTAATACCGATATTCCTTGAATTATCATTTTTACTATAGAGGTTTCTATTACTACTGTCATAAGTTTTCCTATTGATTCATTCTTCAATGTTTCTGTCATAGCCGCTATATCCCCTGGTGAAACTTTTGAACTCACATTAGCTACTCCTGCTGCTTTTCCTATTAAACTTTGAGCTACATCAAATACTGCCATAGAAAATTCAAAAGCATGAGATACCAACCATACAGCTATCCACATTTTTATAATATATTTAAAGAAATCAAATGTATCTGTATCGTTCATATTATTCTTATTCATTACCATTTGAATTAACTCAATACATAAAACTGCAGTTATGATAAGACCTGCTATAGGAAGTATTACATTTTCACTTATTGACTTTATAAAGTGGAAAACTTCCGAGTTCCATCCACTCGGAGTTTTTCCAACTTCTGTTGCTATCGTAGATACTTTATCATTTATATCAAGAAGCATTCCACTTAAATTTTCCTTGATCATGTCTATAAGCATCTCCGAAAAAAACTCTTTGATCTTATCTACTATATTAAACATCTTATTTTAGTACATTTGCTAAAAGTGGAATTAATTTAAGTCCAATAAGCACAATTCCTCCACCTGCCATAAGTTGCTTAATACCTTGAGATTTAGCTCCAGATTGCGATAGGTAAGCCTACAGTTTCAGTGTTTCCAGCTTTTCCCCCGCTTAGCACCGTGCATGCGACTTTCACCGCACACGGCGCCCCATCGCA
>NZ_JAGYZD010000314.1 GCF_018371055.1 Finegoldia magna
GTAAAAAATTCCATATTATTCCTCCTCGTTTTCTTTCTTATTTTCTATTTTGTTTAGTGATTTAACTATAAAATTCTTGTAGACCTTATCTCCTTTTTTATTTTCTTTAAAATATCCAAAGACATGGATTAGATCTCCTTTTTCAAATTCTTTTACAATTTCTACCTTTTCTCCATATACTGAGCAATTTGTATATTCTTTGCCCTTTCCATAATTTTTAACAAGAGCAAAATTTGCTACTTGAACACTTTCTCCATCTTTTTCAAATTCTGAAAAAAGAGCTTCCTTAACTAAATTTGCATTAATATTTATCATTTCTCTATCCATTAATTTCTTCTCCTTAATCTATCAATTTCAATTAAAAAAGCGACTGAACTTATATTTCAATCGCTAAATGTCTTATATATTAAATTGTTTTAAGTGGGACTTCTTATCCTTACCATCTTAACCTCCTAATTTTGAGTATAAAAATAGACGATAGAGTTTTTAATTTCTATCGCCTATTAATACCTTATTTCTAATCTTCTAAAATCGATACTTCAAGGTCTATCGCTTTAAATGTAACAGTTATTCCTACTTCTTCTTTTACTGTTTTTTCAAATAGCTCAGCTATATCATATGGGGACATATCATATATATCTTCATACCATTCATTACTTTCATCGTACATTGTCTCACATATTGCTTCAATATAATTTTTCTTATCCATTGTAAGTTCTGTATCACTTTCCAGAATAAACTGCTCCTCATTTATATTTAATATAATTAAAGATGATTTTCTATTTTTACACATTTTGCTTTCTCCATAAACTCAAATATTTAACCTATTTATCTTATAACTTGATTTTAACTTTACCTTATCTCTATTTGCTAGATACTCTTCCACATCAAATAAATTTTTCTTATCATAATCTTCCAACAACTTGTAATTCTTATGCTTTGTAATATCGAATTTATCAGACAAGAAAGGTCTTACTCCTCTTAGCTGGTATATGCACTTACCGCCATCCATTACAGTTATTTCATCTTGGCTCATAAGTTCCTTGCCAGTCTTTTGATAATTTAGTCCAAAAGATTTTTGATTGGATCTTGTTTCTGATGTGTTATATAGGTCTATGGTTTCTTTTCCTAAGGTTTCTGATAATTCTTTTACTGTCGTTTTTTCTTTTCCTCCTAAAAAGAGTGTAGAGTCGCAGTTACCAACTATTGTATCTGCATGGTCTTTATAAATTGCTTTTAATTGAGATTGTGCTTGCAGAATTATACTTGCTGATATTTCTCTTGAACGAATTGTCGCTATTAGTTTTTCAAATTTTGGAATTAAGCCTATATTTGCAAACTCATCAAGTAGACACCTAACATGAACTGGAAGTCTTCCACCATACACATCATCTGCCTTATCACATAGTAGATTAAATAGTTGAGAATACATTATTGAGACTACAAAGTTAAAGGTATCATCAGTATCTGATATTATTACGAATAAAGCAGTTTTCCTATCTCCAATTTTATCGAGTTCTAATTCATCTTCGCTCATTAGTTCTCTAAGTTCTCTTATATCAAAAGGTGCAAGTC
>NZ_JAGYZD010000315.1 GCF_018371055.1 Finegoldia magna
GCTAAAAGATGCGGACATCATAATCTTTGATGAAGCCACAGCAAGTATAGATCCAGAAAATGAAGATAAACTTAAAGAAGCAATAGAATCATTAACAAAAAACAAAACAGTAATTATGATTGCCCACAGACTAAAGACAATTAGAAATGCTGACCAGATTTTAGTCTTAAAAGATGGAGAAATAGTAGAACGTGGAAATCACGAAGAACTGATTAAAAATAATGGACTTTATTCTGATCTTATCAATGCAAAAGCTAAGGCGGAATCATGGAAATTAAATAATTAATATAAAAGAAATATTTAAAGTCTTTGAATAAGAAAATATAGATACTTTGACAATGAATGGAGAATTACTATTAACAATATTAAGTTCAGTAGCTCAACAAGAAGTAGAAAATAACTCAGCCCATGTAAAAAAGGATTGAAAATGAAAATGGAAAAGGGGGAGCTTATTGGTTTTCAAGGTTGCCTTAGTTATGATTATGACCCTACAACAAAAAGTATCTATATAAAAGAAGAAGAAATAAATGATAATACTTTAGTCAAAGATTTGAAAAAGTTAGAAAACCAATTAAATAGAATCATTAGTCAAGAAAGAAAGTTAGTTGATCTTCATTTAGAAGATAATATAGATGAAGAAGTTTATACTAAAAAGTATAAAAAACTTACAAAACAAAAAGAAGAATTACTTGATGAAAAGAAAACACTGGAACTAACAATAAAAGATGAAAGTTTTATTAAAGAAAGACTAAAGCAATTTAAAAAGATCTTAGAGAATAGAGAAATTATAGAGGAATTTAACAGAACAGTATTTGAAAGCATATTTGAAAAAGTTGTGGTAGGCAGAATTGACAAAGAAGGAACAGTCCATCCATATGACTTAACATTCTATTTCAAAACAGGAGTAAAAGATAGTCTAGATTCAAATAATTTCAAAGATAAAAGAAAAAATGCCAAAGACAATGATATTGATAAATTGTGCTCCACAAGAATGACGAGGATAAAAAATTATGTTCCCAAGTAAAAGACAACGCACGTTGAAGCCCTAGCCATACTTGTCAAGAAGCGAAGCTACACTCAAAAGTAAGGCAGGTCTCATGCATAGATTTCCAAAGAGAAACGACTGAATAGGAAGCTTTGATTGGCAGAAATCGACTGCTTAGGCTGTAGCGTTGATACAAAAGATATAAACATAGAAATCCTGCATTTTAAGCAGTTTTACAAGCATTTTGTCTTTGAAAAAGACGAAGAAGGATACGTCAAAAAGACTCAAAAAAATTATGTGGACGTAAGAGTAGTTTTGAGACTAGTATTAGGAAAAGAATTAGCAAGACTAACATCTTATTGTGGAAATAGGTACTATTTTGTAGCAACAAAAACCTGCTTAGTAAGAGCAATTACAAAGGAAAGACTAACCAAAACAGGATTATTCGATCCATACGATTACTATATAAGCAGGTCATGTGTAAATTGTATGCCGAGCGGCATGTACGGTGGTGTGAGAGGGCTATTTATTTAGCCCTACTCGATTTTTTATCAAATTTATATATACCTATACAAATATCTAT
>NZ_JAGYZD010000316.1 GCF_018371055.1 Finegoldia magna
TGACTTTGACCACTGGACTTAGAATCTCCAGAGGTTACATCAAGAGTATGATCATCTTCATGAAGATAAGTTATAAGTGCATCAATTTCATCTTTAACTTCTTTTGGGTCTGCATCTTCTTTGATAGAATTTTTTGCTCTGTAAAATTGATGTTCAACCATTGAACCCCTTTGGCCTGAAATTGCAGACATAGTTGTTTTTTCAAATCCAATTTTTTCATAGAATTTAAAGTAAGCTACATTAACTGCATCTGTGGCTGCTTTTTTAGCATCCTTATCTCCAGGCTTGTAAACTTCCACAGCTTTTTGTAAATGTTCTGACATAGCATCAGCGACTTCAACCCAGTTAGCATAATTTGTTTCTGCTGCAAAGGCAGGCGTGAAAGTGAGGCTAATAATGACTACTATCATTGCGAAAATGCTAGTCCTTTTCTTTAATAAATTCATCTCTATCCCTCTTTTTTTATTAAACTTCCATCTTCCATTTGGCAAAGTGTATTGCCATATTTTAAAATATCAAGCTCATGAGTAACTATAATAAGTGCAGTACCTTTAGAATTTATTTTTTTTAATAAGTCCATTATCTCCATAGTAGTATTTTTATCCAAATCACTTGTAGGCTCATCTAAAATCAAAAGTTCCGGCGAATTAATCATAGATCTGGCTATCAGCACTCTTTTTAGCTCTCCTCCAGATAAATTTTTAGGAAAATCATCTTTCAAATGCAAAATTCCCATCTCATCAAGTAGCATAGCTGCTTTTTCATAAGCAGAATCATCTCTTTTAAATAGATAATAAGGAAGAGACACATTCTCTAAAACATTTAAATTTGGAAGTGTTCCTAGACTTTGTGGCACAAAACCTATGATTTCATTCCTATATTTGCTAATTTCTCTATCAGAAAAATCACTCATATCTTTGCCCTTAGCAAAAATTTTACCTTCAGTCGGTTTTAATAAACCAGACAAAAGATTTAAAAAAGTTGACTTCCCTGAACCACTTCTGCCAATTATATTGACAAAATCTCCCTCTTCCAAGGTAAAGTTTACATTTTTAACTGCAAAAAGTGTATTAGAACCTCTCTTAAAACTCTTGCTTAAATTTTCAGTTTTAATTATTGATTCCATTATGAATTTCTTTCTTTAATACAATAATAAATATTAACTAAAACCAATATGCCTGACAACAATGTGCAAAGCGGAATGGTTTTTGCTCTGCAAGCCATATCGGCTTTCATGCATCCACCAATAAGTACATGAGCGTTCAGTATCTCTAAAATACCAATTGCTATATTTGAAATAGATAATCCTAAAGATATTTTTGAATCTTTAACTACAATAAGAATAATTGCTAATACTAAAATGACTGCTCCAATACCTATAGTCATATTTCCCATCCAATGGCATTTCATGAACATCCCATTTTCCATAGGAGGACAAACGGGTGTTATAAATTTTGGTGCAAACACTAACAAAAAACCTATAATAGCAGAAATATATCCTACAATCTTTTTCCTACTCATTTTAATCATCATTTCTACTTATCTTTATTAATAACATTGTAATATA
>NZ_JAGYZD010000317.1 GCF_018371055.1 Finegoldia magna
GCTCCGAATTCATTGCCTAATTTTCTAAGCTTGTCAGCTTCTTCATCGAACAATTCTGTTGGGAATTCACCTTCTCCAACTCTTGATGTGTATGCTTTTACAACTCCCATGATTGTGTCGTCATCAGTCAATGTAACATCTGCTGCTGATGCGCTGTAAGCAGTTGTTGTGCTTGATGTAACGTATGGGTATGTTCCTGAGTCTAAGTCAAGCATGATTCCTTGTGCACCTTCGAAAAGAACTTTTTTGTTTTTGATTTCTTCTTCGATTTCAGATGCTGATGTGAATGTAACGCCCAATTTTAATAATTGGTCGAATTTGTCAAGCAAATAATTTACTGTTTCGTCGACATCGATGTGCATTTTGCCTTCGTAGATGTTGTTTTTCAAATAAACTATTTCTTCAACGCGTTCTCTTAACAATTCATCGTCAAACAAATCAATAATTCTAACGTTTTGTCTAGCAGCTTTGTCTTGATAAGCAGGTCCGATACCTCTTTTTGTAGTTCCGATAGGATTTTTTCTCATAGATTCCAACAATCCATCTTCTTCTTTGTGGTAAGGTAGAACGATAAATGTTTCTACATCGACCATGATTCTCTTGGAAATTCCTGGGAAATCAGCTTCCAAAACTTTCAACTCTTCAATCATTTGTTCTAATTCGATTACCATTCCTTTTGCCAAGAATCCCTTAGAATCTGTGTCAAAAGTTATTGATGGTAGTAAATGATGTACGTACTTTTTGTCTTTAAAATAAATAGTATGTCCTGCGTTGGCACCACCAGAAGATCTTACAATAATATCATTAAATTTGGAAAAGTAATTTACAACCTTTCCCTTACCTTCGTCTCCCCATTGTGCACCAATTATCGCTAATTTATTCATAACAACTTCCTTTCAAATTATTAGATTCATTTAACTGTTAAGTTAACTACAAATCACAACTACTAATTATACCATATTCCCACATTTAAAAATAGTGTAAAATCCGTAATTTATCCAATTTGTTATTTTGAATTATTCTTTCATTTATATTATACACCAAGTTATATCTAATTCTGATACCAACAAAAAAGTCCTCACAAAATCTCCGCCAAAATCCAATGAGAACTTCGCTATGTTACGACAAGAATATTTCAATTTTCTATTAAATCATATTAAAATTAAGAAAATTACGTAAAAAATTACCAAAGACAAAATTATGCCAATTTTTAACTTTTTTGATATTTCCGATAAAAATATATTTGCGGCAAAGCTAAACATATTTATTCCCACTAAAAGAATCAATGTGATTTTTGGTAATTGAATATTTCTCTTGTTAACTATAAATATTAAAATTACTGTTATTAAATAAATTAATTTGCATATTCCAGATAAGTACTTGCTTTTCATTCTTCTCATTCTTCTCCCTCTTGATAGTGAATATTCTTATAACTTATATGATAAATTTTCATTTACCATTTGTCAATCATGACCACCCGTAAAACGGGTGGTTTGTTCATGGGCTATAAGCCCGAGTGATACCAACCAGCGTCTCAAGGCGCTGGTTTTCACTCTGTTCAA
>NZ_JAGYZD010000318.1 GCF_018371055.1 Finegoldia magna
TTTATTGATATATTGATCTGAATAAGTAAAGTTTACATAATCTACATTATCATAACTTCTGTTCAATCCATCAGCTAGAACTATGGAACTTTTTCTGTCGAAATTGTGATCTCTAAAATACAATGTAACGTTACTTTTTGATGGAACTACAAGAGAATTTAAAAGCGAACGGTATGCTTTTGAATTAATTGGTGCAAGAGGTGTAACTTGGAAACCATCAAGCCCGTGATACAATACTGATCCACCAGCCGAGAAGTTATACGCAGTTGACCCTGAAGGAGTGGATACTATTATTCCATCTCCAGCAAAGGACTCTAAGTGGTTATCATCGATGTATACATCCAAATACACAATCGATGAGTCATCACTTTTTACTACGAATTCGTTCAGCGCTTTGTGCGTATAAGTTTTGCTGCTATTTCTTATCGCTGTTTTAGATTCAAGTAGGGAAATTTTTTCAATTCCGTAATTTTCATTAATCAAATCTGAAATAAATTTGTCGATATTTGGAATTAAAATTTCTTGATAAAAGCCTAAGTGTCCAGTATTTATTCCGACAAAAGGAATAGTTGAAAATTCGTATTTGTGAACTGCTCTTAGGAATGCCCCATCTCCACCGATACAAAGATTAATCAGCGCATTCTCATCAAAATCAAAAGTAGGTTTGAATCCTTTTTGTTCCATTTTTTCCTTGACAATTAAAGCTGTCTCAAGTGATTTTTGGTTATCGTTTACATATATATTTATAATTTTGCTGTCCTTGTTCATTTATACTAAAAGCTCCTAATATTTGATATAATTTTATTATACCAAATAACTGGAGATTTAAACAATGAAACAAATTAGTTTTGATATAGATAAAAAAATAAGACTAGATGAATTTTTGAAAGCAAATCACATTTCCCAAAATTTATTTCTCAGTATTTACAAAGATGACATTTTTATAAATGGAAAACATGCAAAGAGAAACTCTAAGTTAAAACCAGGTGACAAAGTAACTATCGATCTTAAAGATGAGGAAAATAATTACGAACCAATAAACTTAGACATTGAAGTTTTGTATGAAGATGATGATATTTTTGTATTAAATAAACCTGACAAACTCACGATGAATACAGATGGAGAAGAAAGCTTAGCGAATTTTGTGTCTTATTTATTTGAGCAAAGAAATATTAATCAAAAAGTTAGATTTATCAATAGATTGGACCAAGACACATCAGGAGTTGTAATGGTTGCTAAAAATAAAATAGCTCAAGCGTATTATCAAAAAACTTCGTTTGAGAAAAAATACTTAGCAATCGTAGAAGGAAATCCTAAAAATCAAAAAATAGAATTAAATTTAAAACGCGATGGAATTAAAACAGAAATTGATGAAAACGGGAAAAATAGTGTAACTATTTTACAAAATCTTAAAAATTATGGGGATTATTCATTGGTTAGTCTAAAGATTGTGACAGGTAGAACTCATCAAATAAGAGTAAGCATGGAATATATTAATTGTCCAATAGTCGCAGATAGTTTGTACGGAGAAAAAATAGAAGGATTTT
>NZ_JAGYZD010000039.1 GCF_018371055.1 Finegoldia magna
ACAATTCGATGCTGACGTTTATGATGAACAAGTTGGTATGATGGAAATGGTTCTTGACGTTGATGAAATCGCTGAAGAAATGAACGATATCAGAAGCGATTATTGTAAATTTTTATAAAGAAAGGAAGTAAGCTTAATGGATAAAATTAAAGTTGTTCATTATATAAACCAATTCTTCGCTGGTATTGGTGGAGAAGAAAAAGCTGATATAAAACCATTTATAGCAGAACAATTACCTCCTATCTCTGCTCAATTAGCTAAAGCATTGGGAGAAGATTTTGAAGTAGTTAGAACTGTAGTATGTGGTGACTCATATTTCGGTGAAAATATGGAATCTGCTCAAAAAGAAGTATTGGGAATGATTAAAGAAGCTAACCCAGACTTCGTAGTAACTGGTCCTGCATTCAACGCTGGTAGATACGGTGTTGCTGCTGGTACAATGGCTAAAGCAGTTAAAGATGAATTAAATATCCCTGTATTAACAGGAATGTATCCTGAAAACCCAGGTGCAGATATGTACAAAAAGGACGTTTATATCGTAGAAACTAAGAATAGTGCCGCTGGTATGAGAGACGCTATGAAGAAAATCGGTAAATTAGGTCCTAAGGTTGCTAAGGGAGAAGAAATTGGCGCTCCTAAAGAAGAAGGATATATTGAAAGAGGAGTTCGTGTTAACTTCTTCTCAGACAAAATCGGTTCTCAAAGAGCTGTTGAAATGCTTATTAAGAAAATTAATGGCGAAGAATTTGAAACAGAATATCCAATGCCTGCATTCGACAGAGTTGAACCTGGTAAAGCTATCAAAGATTTATCAAAAGCAAGAATCGCTCTTGTAACTTCTGGTGGTACAGTTCCAAAAGGAAACCCAGATCACATCGAATCATCTTCAGCAACTAAATACGGTTCTTATGATTTCCACGGAATCGATGATTTAACAGCTGAAAACTCTGAAACAGCTCACGGTGGATACGACCCAGTATACGCTAATGAAGATGGAGACAGAGTTACTCCTATCGATGTTATGAGAGAATTCGAAAGAGAAGGCGTTATTGGTTCATTACACGAAACTTGGTATTCAACTGTAGGTAATGGTACTGCCGTTGCTAATGCTGATGCTTTCGGTACTGAAATTGGTGAAAAATTATTAGCTGACAACGTAGACGCAGTTGTTCTTACTAGTACCTGAGGTACTTGTACACGTTGCGGTGCAACGATGGTAAAAGCAATTGAACGTACAGGACTTCCTGTTGTTCATATTTGTACAGTTACTCCTATCTCATTAACAGTAGGTGCTAACAGAATTGTCCCAGCTATTGCTATTCCTCACCCATTAGGAAACCCAGCATTAACTAAAGAAGAAGAATATAGTCTTCGTAAAAAGATTGTTATGAAAGCATTAAACGCTTTAACTACAGAGGTAGAAGATCAAACAGTTTTTGAAGACTAATTCAAATATAAATAAATAATAAAGGAGAATAGTTAACAGATGAATTTTCCAGTATTAAAGGGAGCTGGCTATGTATTAGTCAACACTCCTGATATGATTATCCAAAACGGATCAACATGTCAAACTGAAAGAGTAGTAAACCCAGATTCTGAATTCTTAAAAGAAGTTGGAAAACACATTAGAAGTTTTGATGAGGTAGTAAAATATCTTCCTAACCAAGTTTATATAGGAAATGTTGCTCCTCAAGAACTTGAAAAATACGAAATGCCATTTACTGATCACACTTACGAAGAAGGTAAGGCTGATGGTAAAATGGGTAAAATCGTAAAACAAGACGTATTCATCGCATTATTACAAATGTCTGATGCATTCGACTTAGTAAAACTTTCTGAAGAATTCGTAAACGAAATCAAACCAGTTATCGAAAAAGAATATCCTATTTTAGAACCATATTTCGGTCACCTAAAAGGATCTGATATTTCAAATGCTCAAGAATTATTCGACACTCACATGGCAGAAGCTTTATACCATGACGGAAAAGTTTGTGGTTATATCAAAGCAGCTCATGATATCGACGTAAACTTAAGCGCTCACACAATGTTCGAAAACTTAGTAGTAAAAGCTTCAGGTGTATTAGCAGCTGTAGAATTAGTTACTAAGAACGACATTAACAGAGATGATATAGATTATGTAATCGAATGTTCAGAAGAAGCCTGCGGAGACGTTAACCAAAGAGGTGGCGGTAACTTCGCTAAATCTATCGCTGAAATCGTAGGATTACAAAATGCAACAGGCTCTGATACAAGAGGATTCTGTGCAGCTCCTATTCACTCATTAATCGAAGCAAGTGCTTTAGTTAAATCTGGTGTTTATAAGAATGTTATGGTAGTAGCAGGTGGTTCAACTGCTAAATTAGGTATGAACGCTAAAGACCACGTTAAAAAGGGCTTCCCAGTTCTTGAAGACGTAGTTGGTGGATTTGCAATTTTAATCTCAGAAAATGATGGTGTTCATCCAGTATTAAGAACTGACATCGTAGGACGTCACACAGTTAAGACTGGTTCTTCACCACAAGCAGTTATCTCAAGCTTAGTATCTCATTCATTAGAAGAAAATGGATTAAAGATTACTGATGTAGATAAATACTCTGTAGAAATGCAAAACCCAGATATCACTAAACCTGCCGGAGCTGGAAATGTTCCTGAAGCTAACTATAAGATGATCGCTGCCCTTGCTGTTAAACAAGGAGACTTAGACAGAAAAGAATTAGCTAATTTCATTAAAGAAAAAGGCTTAGTAGGTTGGGCTCCAACACAAGGACACATCCCATCAGGTATTCCTTATGCAGGACATGCTATTAAAGACTTAACTGAAGGAGATTACAACAGAGTAATGTTCGTTGGTAAAGGTAGTTTGTTCCTAGGTAGAATGACTAACTTATTTGATGGTGTATCTATCGTTATGGAAAGAAATGATGGTAAAATGGAAGATGAATCATCAGTTTCATCTGAATCAGAAAAGGATCAAATTAAGAAAGTAATCGCAGAATCCATGAGAAAACTAGCTGAAAATCTTTTAGCAGAATAGAGGTGTAGACATGGATAATAAAAAAATTTCCGAAGTATTTCTTGAAATATCTGAAGCTATCGAAAGCGGAAAATTTGGTAAGAAAGTAAAAATCGGTCTTACTACTTTAGGTAGTGAACACGGTGTTGAAAACATGAAAAAAGCTATTGAATTAGCTGATTCTGATCTTTTTGAAGTAGTTGTTATCGGTGAAAAAGTTGATGACGAACATGAAACTTATGAAGTTGATAACGATGAAGATATGTACAAAAAGATGGAAGAATTACTAGACAGTGGTGAAATTCAAGCCTGTGTAACTCTTCACTACAACTTCCCTATCGGTGTTTCAACAGTTGGTAGAGTAATCACTCCTGGTACTGGCAAAGAAATGTTCTTAGCTACTACTACAGGAACTAGTGATACAGAAAGAACAAAAGCTATGGTAAGAAATGCAGTTGCAGGTGTTATCGCAGCTAAATCTTGTGGTATCGCAAAACCAACAGTTGGTATTTTAAACATCGATGGAGCAAGACAAGTAGAAAAAGCTTTGAAACACTTCAAAGACAACGGATTCGATATCGAATTTGCTGAAAGCCAAAGAGCTGATGGTGGTATCGTAATGAGAGGTAATGACCTTCTTATGGGAAGCTGTGATGTAATGGTAACTGATTCATTAACAGGTAACTTATTAATGAAGATGTTCGGTTCATTCACATCAGGTGGTAACTACGAAACTACTGGTTTTGGATATGGTCCTGGTATCGGTGAAGGCTACGAAAGAAACATATTTATTGTGTCTCGTGCTTCAGGTGCTCCTGTAGTTGCAAATGCTTTAAAATATGCTTACCAAACAGTAGCTGGTGGAATTGATAACAATAAAAAATCTATCTATAAACAAGCTGAAAAGGCTGACTTCAAAGGCATCTTAGATTCTTTAACTAAGAAAGAAGCTCCAAAGGAATCTTCTGAAGAAGTTAAAATGCCAGACAAAGAAGTTGTATCTGCAACAATCTCAGGAATTGATATTCTTGAAATTGAAGATGCTGTTCAAGCTTTATGGAAAGAAAATATATACGCTGAAAGCGGTATGGGCTGTACTGGTCCAATCGTTCAAGTGTCTGATGCAAACTTAGATAAAGCATCACAAATACTAAAACAAAATGGTTATATAGAATAATTCTATAGGCTTTTAAAAAGATGTGTGATTTTTCACACATCTTTTTTTTGAGCTATTTTAATATTTTTCACAATTTTTCTCTACTCTTCTTTCCCACTAAAAAAACCTCAGACTACAAGTTTAATCAAACTAATAATCTAAGGTTATCTTCAATTAAATTACTCTATTATATTTCTCCATCTCCAACCGTATGTTTCACTTGCATTACATACAATAACGAAAGCTAGTGGATCTATTTCATGGATGTATTTCTTTAGCATAATAAAATCTCTATTGCTTACAACTGTTTGAACGATTTCTTTTTCCATACCAGAATAAGCGCCCTTTGCTGTGTATATATTAGCAGATCTTGTAAGATTGTCTACCAAGAACTTGCTTACTTCATCAGGCTTTGATGTTGTAATCGTGCAAAGTTTTGATGTATTCATACCATTAATTGTAAAATCTATTATTAAGCCATTAAGTACAGTACCTACAAGTGAGTATATAGCTATTTCTGTTCCGTAGGCATACCATGCTGATAATGTTATAAGGAAATCCACCATCAAACATCCTTTACCCAACTCAATTCCCAAGTACTTATTCAATATCTTAGCGAATATGTCAGAGCCGCCAGTTGATGCGTAGTTATTAAGTACAATCCCTACTCCTGATCCATAAATCATTACAGCTGCAATTAATTGAATCATTTTTCCTTCAAACAATGGTTTTTCCATAGGAAATAAAATATCCAAAATCCACACCAATAAACTAAGTCCTAAGGAACAAATTATAGTTTTAAGTCCAAATGCCTTTCCAAGCGTAATAAATCCTACAATAAATAAAACCGTGTTGATGATAATCAAAATTGGACCCGTTGATATTGGAACGAAATTTCCAATTACTATTGCCATTCCGGCTGCTCCACCTAGTGACAATTTATTTGGTGCTAAGAAAAAATGAATTCCCAATGCAATAAGAATGACACCAACTGCCATCATAATCACGCTTTTTCTTTTATTTCTCTTTTCTAAAGCGTCTAAATCAATCATATTATCCCCCTAGTATTTTTTTGCAATAATATTATAACAATTGAATATACAATTTACAACGATATATTCATTAATTTCTAATAATTATTTGATAATTCTAAATTACAAAATATCTATAAATCTTTCTATTGGGAGTCCTCGTGCTTTGTCCTTAATATCCAATGAAAGTTTTAGTAGTTCTGTTGTCTTCAAACTAGCATACTTTGCAGACTCAAAAATCGACTTGTTTTCTGAATACTGACTTATGAATAACGCTGAGAATAAATCACCCGTTCCTGCATAAGATGTGTCAATGTATTCATAATAGATTTTATCTGATACAAAATTCTCATCCATACAGAAAACAAAATGCTCATCATTTTCATCTACGCTTGTAATAACGGCGTATTTTGCGCCCATTTGGATAAGTTTTTCTGCCACATCGCTAATCGGTTCATCCATCCTACTAGTTATCATTCGAGCTTCTGTTTCATTTGGAATAATTACTGTAGCTATATCGATAAGTTTTCTGAAATTTTCAATGTTATCTTCGTCCAATCCGTTGTATAGTTTGCCATTGTCTGCCATAATAGGATCCACAATAACATCCGGTGAGTTTTTTTGTTTTGCGATAAAATCTTTGATTATGTCCACTTGTTCTAAACTATATAAAAACCCAGTAGCTATCAAATCAAAACTAAAATCCAACTCTTCCCAAACTTTTGTAGCTTGTTTCATGTAATCTGTCGTATCTAATATAGCAAATTTGCCGTAATCCAATGTGTTACTCACAACAGCCGTTGGCAAATTAAAAACACTTTTACCTTTGTTGCTCAAGACAGGAATCATACAACTAAGAGCGACTCTCCCATATCCTGGCATATCGTTGATTAGTAATATATCTTTCATCTTCTCTCCTCCATCTAATTATAACACTAAAAGCGTATTTGTATATCAAATAAATCTTAATCATTTTGTAGATTTTCAAGCTCTGAAAAGCTCAAATTTTCTCAATTTTTTGTGATATAATATCAGGTGGAAATAAGGAGGGGCTTATGTTCAATTTTAATATAGAAGAGCACAAATTTAAATATATACATTTTATAGGAATCGGTGGAATATCAATGAGTGGTATAGCTGAATTGTTGAACCACTACGGATACAAAGTTTCTGGAAGTGACAGAGAAGAATCCGACGAAACTAATCGACTTAAAAGTCTGGGAGTTGAAATATTTATCGGACAAAGAAGAGAAAACATCAAAAATCCTGACCTAATCGTATACACTGATGCAATCTTAGACGACAACGAAGAATTAATCGCTGCAAGAGAGCTTGGAGTAGACGTGGTAAGCAGAGGAGTCTTCCTTGGCGCACTTATGAGAAATTACAAGTACTCCATTGGAGTTAGTGGATCTCACGGCAAATCAACTACAACATCAATGATAGCGAAGATTTTAATCGATGCAAAAGTGGATCCATCTATACTTTTAGGTGGAAAATTAGACGAAATTCAAGGCAATGTTCACTGTGGAAATAGCGAATACATGCTTACAGAAGCTTGTGAATACAAAGCAAATATTCTCAACTACTATCCTTCAATGGCTATTATTTTGAATATCGATGAAGATCACTTGGATTACTATAAGGATTTGAACCACATCGTTGCAACATTCATTGGCTACATGAAAAACTTGGACGAAAATTCCAAAGCAATTATCAACATAGACGACAAAAACTGTGAACCTCTATTATCTCACATCAAAGGAGAAATCATTACATTTGGTATAGAAAATGAAAAAGCTGATTACAACGTTCACGATATAACTTTTAATGAAAATGGCAACCCTACATTTGTAATTTCATCTAAAAAGTTTGACAAAGACGAAGAATTCTCACTTTCAATAATTGGACGTCACAACATATACGACGCTGTGGCTGCGATTATCGCATGTTACGAATTCCACATCGATATCGACACTATAAGAAAAAATATGAACGAATACCAAAATCTTCATAGAAGAATGGAAACTGTAGGATTTTACAAAGGTTGTGAAGTGAAGACTGATTATGGCCATCACCCTACTGAAATCAAAAACACTCTGAAAGCATTGGATGAGCACAAGAAAGGCAAATTCTACTGCGTATTCCAACCCCATACTTATTCAAGAACTAAAATGCTATTGGATGATTTTGCCAATGCATTCTACGATTGTGATGAGGTTATAGTTACTGAAATATACGCAGCAAGGGAAAAATTTGACAGCAGCATTCATTCTACAGATTTGGTCGAAAAATTAGTTAAAAATGGCGTGAATGCAAAATACTACAAGACTTTTGAAGAAGCACGTGATTATATTCGTTCGAAAGTTTCTGACAATGACATGGTCTTGACTACAGGTTGTGGAAACCCTGATGTTCTTGCGAAGATGATTGTGGAATAATATGTGTACGACAATTATTGTAGATTATCCACAAGGGTCTGTGATGGCGCGTACGCTTGATTTTGAAGTGCCTTTGGAATACAACATGATTTATATCCCAAGAGGCTTTCACTATGCAGATGATTTGTATCACAAACCAATGCGTTCAAAATATAAAATGATGGGAATGTGTTTTAGAAATCTGTACCCTATCAAAGATGGTGTGAATGAACATGGCCTTTGCGGTTGCACGAATATGTTTATCGCGAATAATTTGTTCAGCAATCACCCAATTGAAGGAAAAATAAACACAAATTCACTGGATTTCATGAATTTTGCGCTAGGAAATTACAAAACAGTTGAAGAATTGTTAAACGATTTGGACAATATTCACCTAGCTAACAAAGATGTTGATGGAAATTCTGTGATATGCCCTGATTTCCACTTTATGTTTGTCGATAGAACTGGTGATTCAACTATTTTGGAATACAAGGATCATAAATTAGTTCCATGTGGAGACAATCCTAAAGTGATGACAAATTCACCAAAATATTCTTCGCACGTTAAAAGATACGAAAAATCAGTCGGTGATTTGTCCAAATTCAATCAGATAAAAGATTTGACAGGAGCTTATGATCCTGTGAGTAGATTTATAAGAGCAAAATACATCCTGTCAACTCACAAGAAATCGAATAATGTAAATGAAGCATACTCATCAGCATTCAGTATCTTAGAGCCTCTAAAAATCACTGAGGGCTTCTTTAAGAACGATTCACATGATTACTATACATTTACTAGGTATATCAGCGCATTCGACACACAGACAGCTTCTATGGCTGTTAGAACACATTCAAATACTCAAACGTATTTGATAGATTTTGATGATATTCCTAATGAAAATGAAATATATTCATATTATTTTGAAAACAAATTAGAATTTAAAAGAATTAACAAAGGATAGGCAAATGCCTATCCTTTGTTTTTGTAAAAATAAGATTTAATAATTCAAAAAAAATAGAAGCTATTTTGTAAATAACAAAATGCTTCTACTTTTAATCAATTATGCATTATATTTTTCCATATCTAAATCGTGTTGCATAGCTGCTACCATAACACCAGTAGATCCACCTGCGTGAACGTTAGTTGAAGTACGTGCCATATCTGCAACACCTTGGATTGGGCTTAGTACTAAAATCATTTCAACTGGTAATCCCATTGTAGCAAAGATTGCTGTAGCTTGAATTGTTCCGGTTCCTGGTACCCCTACTGTTCCCATTGAAGCGAACAAGCATGAACCAACCATGATTAAATATTGAGTAGCAGAGAATGGAATATTAAGAGCGTTAATTGTAAACATCGCTAATAAAATTGGCCATACTGCTGCACATCCTGGCATACCAAATGTAGTACCAATTGATGCTGCAAATGATGCAGTTTCTGTTGGCACACCCATGTCTTCTTGTTCTTTAATGTTTGCTGGTAAAGATCCAATTGAACTTTGTGTAGTAAATGCTATCAACCATGCTGGGAAGAATTTACGTTGGAACTTGAATGGATTGATGTGTGCAATTAAACTCATCATAGCTGATGTAGTGATGAATGTGTGGAACAAACATGCTACATAAACCATTAATAATAAGAATAATAATGATTTAACAAATGATAAATCCAATGTAGCTACTTGGTTAGCTAATAAAGAAAGAACTGCGTATGGAGTGAATTCGATGATTTCTCCAATTACTTTGTTCATTACTTTATTACCAGCTTCTACGAAATCTAAGAATGGTTTAATTTCTTCCTTGTTATTGTATCTAAGTACAACTATACCGATGATAATTGCGAAAATTACGATAGGTACGATTTTGTTGTGACTCATACTGTCAATAATGTTTTTAGGGAAGAAACTTACAAATACGTCTGCAAAAGGTGGAACTTCCTTAACCTTATCTGCAACATCCATTTTGATATTTGCATTCATTCCTATATTTACTAATTTACCTAAAATTATAGACAATATAGCAGCTAAAACATTGTGTAAAGCTAAAATTATAATTGTTTTGCCACCCATTGATCTTAATTTTTCTGAGCTTTCCAAGGATGCAACTGTAGTTATAATTGAGAATAATAATAGTGGAATTACAAATGCTTGTAATAAACTTGAAAATACACGACCAAATATTGCTACATAGTCAGTGCTTCCTTTGAAAATAAGTCCTACTATGGCACCCATTGCTGTAGCTAATAAAATTCTGATCATGAATGAAGTACCTTTTTTCTTCAAACGATCGATAACTACGCACAATGCGAAAGCTACAACTAAAGCGATTAAGCTTTTAATCATTTCAACATCTCCTTTATATATTTTTGTCACACTAATCTTATCATATTGTCTTATATTAGACAATGATATTTAATCAGTGCTATCGTTTTCATTATTTCTAATTTATTGTATTATTCTATAAATCTATTTTTCCTGTAAATTCAAGCATTTCTTGAATTTTTTCAAAAATTTACAAAAATAATAATTTGACATAAATTTAAAATTATTTTACATTTTCCCGTATTTATCGTTAATTTATCAACGCTATTTGCTTTTCGTCTTTTTAATTTAAATCCGCAAATATTATTTAATATTTGTAATATATAGATTTTCTCAATGACGAATTGTCAAATCAAATGCAACACCTATGGTAAGAAACCAAAAAGTTCTTCTTTAGGTGTTTTATATTGTATACATTTTCTAGGTCTATTATTCA
>NZ_JAGYZD010000040.1 GCF_018371055.1 Finegoldia magna
ATTGATTCAGGGTTGCACCATCTCTCATATTACCTTTTAGATCTGGATTTTCTTCACGCCACTGTTTTGCTCTTTTGTTAAATAATGCGACATTGAGCATATCTGCTTCACTCGAGTATTTAAAAGATAATTGTTCATTAGTTAGGTCTTTTAAGAGATATTCTTTGATTGCATCTGTATGAATTTTATAATTAATCTTAGAAATTTCCCTATGAAGATTCCAAGTCAATGATAGCTTTGAGTTTTCATCTTCCTTCAATCTTTGATAATCTTTTATAATATATAATTCAAACTCTGCCGATATCCAGGAAGCAAATTTGAAGGCAATATCTTTATGTGCGAAAGTTCCTCCTCCTCTTCCAAGTTTTACAAATAGTCCTATAGCATTTGTTGTCTTCTGCCATTTTTGAGGAGATAATGTAAAAGCATTACTGCCTGCTTCTTTTAAATACCCCTCGAATTCGAGGGGTTTAAATTCTGGATTATTTAATTGCTCCCAAATTCCTAAATATTCTATAGTATTGTAATTTCTCATCCAGTTAGCTACAACTACATTTGGTTCTTCTTTATTTTTATATCTTGCTATATCTGTTAAGCTTATATAATCATTTTTAAAATCTTCGGTATATACTTGAATTGAAAATCCCTTAGCAGAAATTTGATCTTTCTTGATTTTCGACAATTTACTCCCTCCTTATGCTGGTGAACTCTTTACAATTTCAAATCCAAGGTTAGCTCCTGTTATGTTATACATGTAATCACCTGCTATATTTTCATTCTTGTTTATTAATCATTCTTACCTTTTATTATATCAAAATGAGTTGGTAAATTCAGTATTGTAGCTGTTTGTCTGTGCAAAAAAATAGAGCGAAAGTTTGATTTCTTTCGCTCTGATTTTAAAAATTAATTTGTTTTATAAAAAAATCGGACTTGAATTATCAAATCCGATTCGCGATTTTCTATTTATCTTTTTTATTCATTGTGCAACAGTCCAGCCTTTCTTCTCCGAAAGTATTTTTATTTTCGTTGCCCAATTTTTTCAAAAATTCTTCAAAATTTTTCTTTATTTTGTTAAAAAATTTCATTTAATCACTACCTTTTTAGTTTCAATGTCAACTTTTTTACATTTATATTATACATCTAATGAGTTTCATTTTCAAATTCTACAAAAATTTGACTTAATTAGAAGTTTAAATTATAATATTAGTAGTTACAGTTCATACGTTTTGTATTTGAACTTCTAATTTTATTTATGGAGGAAATCAATGAGCTTTGGTGCTAAATTAAAACAACTCAGAGAAGATAGAGGTCTTACGCAGACTGAACTTGCGGACAAGCTTGGCGTGACTTTGAAGACTATAAGCAACTACGAAACGAAGGGTACTCGTCCACGCACGCAAGATATGTACAAGAAAATCGCGGAGTTTTTCAATGTCGACATCAATTTTTTGTTGACTGTGGAGGATAATTTCGTGCTGGATTCTGCTAAGAAATTTGGATATTCTGGTAAGAAAGATGCGGAGAATTTGGTGGATAATCTGACTGGGCTTTTCGCTGGTGGTTCTCTTCCAGAAGAGGACAAGGACAAACTTTTCAACGCGATTGCTGAAGCCTACTACGAAGCCAAGTTGGAGAACAAAAAATACGGAAAAAGCAAGAATAAAAGGTAGTTTATGTACAATAGATGGATATACGATAAGGTAAATAATTTGGTTGAAAAATACCACACCAGAAATCCCGAGGAGCTTTTGGATTTGTTGGGGATTAAGCTTCATTATATCGATAGTCCGTCCAAACTTTTGGGTGTATATCAGGTAATTCTTCGCAACAGGGTTATTTTGATTGCGAATAACATCGGAAGTTTGAAGAAAATTGTTCTGGCTCACGAGATTGGCCACGACCAACTTCACAGAAAATACTGCATTGATGGTCACGCTTTTCACGAGAACAAGGTGTTCAATCCTACGGATGTTTTTGAGAATGAAGCGAATATTTTCGCGGCTCATCTTTTGATTTCGGATGAGGATTTGATCAAGACGATGCGCGAGTACACTGACGACAAGACTATGGCTTACAAGCTGAGTGTGGATATTAATTTGTTGAATTTGAAAATATCTGAGATGGTGAAGCTGAACAAGTTTCCTTCAGATATTTGCTATATTGAAAATCCAAAATCGACTTTTTTGGAAGATTACAGTCCGTTAGATGACGAGTAAGGAGGTTGTTATGGGACTTATAGATTACTCTTTAGAGCCAAAATCTGATATTGCTTTTGTGGATATCAAAAGTTTTTACGCAAGTGTTGAATGCGTCAAGAGAAATCTGAATCCCTTGACAACTTCTCTTTGCGTCATGAGTAATTCCGACAATGCGAGTGGATTAATTCTCGCAAGTTCTCCTACTTTTAAGAAAGTTTTCGGAAAGAAGAATGTCGGTAGGGCTTTTGATTTGCCTTTTCACGTCCGCGATAGGAAGTTTAACTTCCAATCAGCACTCAGACAGAATTTGCCTATCACTAATTCATATATCAATTACATCGAAACTTGGGCAAAAAACACCGTCATCGTTCCTCCTAGAATGGCTTTGTACATCGAAGAGAATTTGAAAATCCAGAAGATTTTCATGAATTACGCCTCCAAAGACGAGATTCTTCCCTATTCTATCGACGAGGGATTTATCGATTTGACGACTAGTTTGAATTATTTCATTCCCGATAAAACAATATCGCGCAAGGACAAATTGGATTTGATATCTTCTAGAATTCAAAACGAAATCAGAAACAAAACTGGTTTGTACTCTACAGTTGGAATGAGTAATTCCAATCCTCTGTTGGCAAAGCTTGCGCTGGACAATGAGGCGAAGAAAACTGTGAATATGAGGGCAAATTGGTCTTACGAAGATGTGGAGGAGAAAGTGTGGAGTATTCCCGATTTGACAGACTTTTGGGGAATCGGCGAAAGAACTAACCGAAGGCTGAATAAATTGTGTATTTTTTCGGTGAGAGACCTCGCAAATTCCAATCCCGATATTTTGAAAAGAGAATTCGGAATAATGGGCGTACAGTTGTGGTTTCACGCAAACGGCGTCGATGAATCCAAGGTCACACAGCCTTATAATGGAAAATCAAAAGGTCTCGGCAATTCCCAAGTTCTTCCAAGAGATTACTCCAAGAAAAGTGAAATCGAAATAGTTCTCAAAGAAATCGCAGAGCAAGTTGCTATAAGGATTAGAAGAATCAAAAAGAAAGCGACCGTGGTGTCGATCTACGTTGGATATTCCTTCAAGGAAAACAAAAGATCCATCCACGCACAAAAGACCATCTCTCCTTCCCAAACAACAGCTGAGCTAACGAAACATGTCATGGATTTGTTCCACAAGAAATATCAGGGAGGATCTGTCAGAAGACTTGGCGTTAGCTACGAAAATTTGGTGGATGAAGCGTGCATATCATTTTCACTTTTTGAAGACATTGAGAAAATAGAAAAACAGAAGAATTTGGAATCTGCAATCGACGAAATCAGAGACAAATACGGATTCACTTCCATTCAAAAAGCGACATCTCTCATGGAAGGATCGCGTGTAATCGAACGAAGCAAACTAATCGGCGGCCACTGCGGCGGAATGGACGGTACTTATGATTATTAGAAATTATCTCCCCTACAAATCAGCAAGGGAATATTGCGACAGAAAAATGGCAAAATGGATGGGATTTTTCCTGTCAGAACACACAACAGCACTACATTCGATGACTGAAAATGTAAGCGTACAATCATTGGGCGCAAGTAGTTTACTTTTGCTGATAAGCCAAGCTTTTTTGAATGATTTCACAGTCGAAATCTTCATCCACAACAACAAATCATACATCGGGACAATCTACGATTTTTTCGAAGACAAGATATATTTTGAAAGTGACAATCAAATGATAGAGATAAAATTCAGTGAGATTTTGAACATTAATTTGATGGAGTAGTTATGAACACATTACACAAAAACACATTTCAATTCGATTATTTTTCGGACAATTTCATAGCTTTTGAGAAGGACTTTTACAAATACGCAAACATCAACGTGCCTCTTACATTTCTTACAGACGACATTTTGGAACACATGGTGACTACGAAAAGTGATTATTTCAGAATAAATGCGAAAAACTGCAAAGATAATCGCGACCATTATTTTATCTTCAGGAAAAATTTCGTAAAAGAAAACAAATCCATAATTCTTTTTGAATACGTCGGTCACAAAACGCAATCGGAACTTAAAGATTTGTAGAAATTTTTATTTACTTGTGTTGTAAAGTTGCAGTCTTACTTTATAATTCCAAACGCAAAAACCCTCATGAACGAATATTTTTCGTACATAAGGGTTTTTAAGCTCAATTAATGCTTAGTTTTTTTAACTAAAGTCTTTCAAGAAGTGATTTCACAAATTCGTAAGTTCTTTGTGTAGATTCGATTGAAAGTCTTTCCTTTGGACTGTGAACGTCTTTCATAGTAGGTCCTATGGAGATCATTTCCATGTCTGGGAAAGTATCGATGAATACTGCTGGTTCCAATGCTGCATGGACTACTTCAACCTTCATTTCTTTTCCAAACAAATCTTTGTAAGTTTCAAGCGCCAAGTTTCTCAATTCAGAATCTTTTGCGAACGCCCATGGTTTGTAATAATCTTCCTTTTTAACTTCAAATCCGTATTTTTCATAAACTTTTGACACATCTTCAGTGTGTGCGTCGAAAGTTTCTGGATTTGAACTTCTAAGAGAAATAGTTACCTTCAACACATCATCATTTATTTCTAAAATCGCCAAGTTATTGGAACATTCAACGATATCTGGGTATTCTTTCATCATGCTGTACACTCCGTGAGGAACATCTTCTATGAAAGATAAGATATCGTCCTTGTCATTTTCATCCAAAACTTTTTCAGCGTGATCGCATTTTTCGATTTTAACTCTCATATCCTTATCCAATGGATATTTTGCAATCAAATCAGAAAAATCAATATTGTAATCATCTTCGTTAGAGCTGAACACAACCTTCGCATCTCTTGGAATAGCGTTGTGTTTTGTTCCACCTTCTATGCTAACAAGTGCTACAGGAGATTTTTCTTCGATTAATTTCAAAGCTTCACGTGCAAACTTGATGGAGTTACCTCTTTGTTGGTGAATTTCCATTCCTGAGTGACCACCAAGCATGTTGTTGATGTTCATCACGAATGTGTTTTTCATTTTATTGTCTACGTAATTTAGCTTTTTCGTACCAATTATATTGTGTCCGCCTGAACAACCAGACAACAAAATCCCTTCAACTTCGGCGTCAATATTCAAAAGTTTTCTACCTTTGATGTTTTCCCTCTTCAAAGCTCTTGCACCAACCATTGTAGTTTCTTCATTAGTAGTAACCAATAATTCAAGCGCTGGATGCTTAGCGTCCTTGTCTTCCATAATTGCAAGACCAATTGCACTTGCAATACCATCATCTGCACCCAAAGTAGTGCCTTCTGTTTTAACCCAATCACCGTCAACAACTAGTGGAATAGGATCTGTCAAAAAGTCGTGTTCAACTCCATCAGCTTTTTCTGTAACCATATCCATGTGCCCTTGAATTACAACTGAAGGATGATCCACATAATCAGGATGAGCTGGTTTTCTGATAATAATGTTGTTGCTTTCGTCTTGAATAGTTTCAAGTCCCAAATCTTTTCCAGTCTTGTACAAGAAATCACTCACTGCTTGTTCATTTCCAGATTCTCTAGGAATTTTAGTCAATTCTTCAAAATAATGAAACACTCTTTCCGGTTTTAAATTTTCTAACATATTTTCTCCTTTTTGTTCAAATTACTGTTCAAACAAACACATTCTTTGAGATTAACCCAAAGAATGTGTTCAAATTTCTAAATTAATGTAACAATATTCCCGAAAGAATACCGTAGTAGTTACCAATTACATAACCTAACGTACCTACCAGAAGTGCTGGAACGATAAGTTCTGTCCAACCTTTTGATACAGCCATTGCTGCTGCAGTAGTTGGTCCACCGACATTCGCATTTGATGCGATAATGATTTCTTCGATGTTGAATTTGAAAAGTTTTCCAAATATCAATGAAACTATTAAGTTGATTAGTACAACGATTAATGCGAATACTAATAACAATGGAGATTCTCTCAAAATTAGTCCTATTGATGCTGGAGCTCCGATAACTGCGAAGAACAAATAAATCAAGAAAGTACCAATTTCTTGGCTGCCTCTGATTGATGAAATTTGTTTAGGGAATACTGATGCAATTATCATAGTAAATGTAGTCATTAACAAATATTTATTTCCCAATAATCCGCCCAAAATTGCACTTACAGCGCCTTCGCCTTTGAACAAATCTCCAAATACAGTAGCTAATTTGTCAGAAATGGCTACGATAACAAATGATAATGCAACTGTGAAAGCAATGTCTTTAAGAGAGATTTCTTTTGCTCCCCAATATTTTGCAGCCATAGTTTTGTTAGCTTCCTTGTCAGATTCTGATTGTTCTTCCAATGCGTTTACAAGAGGCATCTTGTAATGTTTTTTGATAACAGCCATTGTTGGAAGAGCCATCAAAGTGAAGAAATATAAAGCCATAAGTAAGTTATCTGCAACTAATGCAGCTGATACAGTTGCTCCAGGAACCTTGTATTGTTGACTCATTGCAACGAAGTTTACTGAACCACCAGTATAAGTACCCACAAACATTGGAACGATATCGTTCAAAGCAGGAATTGCATTCTTCAAAGCAAAGTATGCGACAAATCCACCCAAAATTGTTCCAATACCACTTAATAAGTAAATAATTAAAACTCTTCCTGAATCTCTACCAATTTTTTTAATATCAGCGTTGAATAACAACATTGGTACAGCCAAAGGAACTACATAACCCCACACAGCATCGTAAACAGGTGCTTCTGTTGGAATAATTTTAAGGTTTGACAAAATTAAAGTAAAAGTCAAAGCCAAAATACATCCTGTAACCTTGCTTGCCCATGTATATTTTTGTTCCAAATATATTGCAAGAGCAGCACATGATGCCAACACAGCCCAAAGTATCCAAGTACTTTCGGCACTAATAAATGATCCCATAAGAATCCTCCTTCAAAATATTTTATTTAATTAAATTATAATACCAATAAATAAATTATGCAAGTGTTTTCTTGGAATTTATAAATAAAACCACAAGTAATTTACTTTCTTTTAAATCCACATTTTACCTATAATTTCCCGTTAAATTCAAATCATATTCGTGTTAAATATGAAAATGTTTTTGTTTGAACAAATAAAAAAAGGCATTAGATTAACTAACGCCCTCAAATCTATTTTTGAATCATCGTGTTAAGCACAATAATGTCCGTTTCCTTCATGCCTTCCTTGGCAACATAACCAATGCTTCTGATAGTTTCTTCGATATCGTCTTTTAACAAACCATCTCCAGCTTCGAAATTTCTATTATTTTTCGCCAAATAATATCCAGAAATTCCCGCATCGACAGCTGTGGCGATTTTTGCAGCACAAGATGCCTTCGCACCGTCACAAATCATTCCTGATGCAATCATCAAAGCATTGCCGATTGTTTTTTCAATCAAATCCAAATCCTTAGTTTCCATGTAGCAAATTCCAGCCCCAGCAGCAACTCCCGCAGAAGTAACTCCGCAAAACGCTGAAAGTCTACCGATAAATCTCTTTATGTGAAGTGCTACCAAGTTCGTAACCAAAAGCCCACGATACAAAGTTTCCCTGTCGTAATTTTTTTCATTCGCAAACACAACCAAAGGCATCGTGCAAGTTATACCTTGATTTCCACTTCCTGCGTTAATCACAACTGGAAGAGAACATCCACTCATACGCGCATCTGACCCTGCTGCAGCTCTTGCCTTAGCTTTCGTTCTGATAGAATCATCTTCCTCCATCAAAATCTTGCCCATTGCAACTCCCCATTTTCCTGTCAAACCTTCATCGGAAATATCAGAATTCAAAGTAATTTGTTTTTCCAACAAATCCTTAACCTCATCCAAGTCCACATTGTTTGCGTATTCGTAAATATCCTTCACAGAAAGTTCGTCGTAATTTTCGTATTCTGGTGTGTGAGTGTAGCAATTGTCAATATGTATTACTTCGTCGTTTTTAGTAACCTTAACGATATTTGTGTGTTTGTTTTTGATCTCAACATCCACAGTGTTTCCGTTGTCATCATCTGCTACGATTTCAATGTCCAGATTTTCCACTCCTTCTTTTAAACTGACAGTTATGATATCCTTCGCCATCAAATCCTTCGCAGCCTTTATGTCATCATCAGTAACCTTCGACAAAACCTCAAGACCAAGACAAGAATCTCCCGCAACAGTGCCAATAGCAGTCGCAGCTTCCACGCCCTTCATACCATTAGTGTTTGGAACAGTAACGCCCTTAACGTTTTTTATGATATTTCCTGAACACATAACCTCTATTTTAGATGGAATCACTCCCAAAACTTCCCTAGCCTTAGCCGCTGCCAACGCAATAGAAATCGGTTCAGTACATCCCAACGCCATAATTAATTCAGATTTTAATAATTCAGTGTAATTCTTCATTTGTACTCCTCAATAAAAAATAATTTTATAACAATTTCTTCCATACATTAACCATTATAACACCAGAAATACATCATTGTAAATGATTTCAAACTCCTACAAATACTCCAAAATAACCTTCCACTCTTTTTCCAAATCATCCAACCTGAACCTTGCATTTGCAGGTGATGTCGAAGGAAGCTTCGTAGACTCCACGCCCAAATTCTTAGCGTGATATCTCTCAAAACACTTAAAAGAAGCAGTCCCATTGCAAAAAACATGTTTAATATTTGCACAATCTACAATCTCCTTCAAATTAGAAGGCATCACATTTTTGATGCTAGAATCGCTTGATCCAATAATATCGCACTGATAAATCGAATCGTACACAGCAATATGATGCTCCAGCAAAAATTTCTTCCTATCCTCAATACTCACATCCAAATCCACATCAAAAAGTTTCTCCATCAACTTCCAAAATCTGTTTTGTGGATGGCCGTAGAAAAACCCGTACTCCCTCGTCTTCACCGATGGAAAAGAACCCAAAATCAAAATCTTGGAATTCTCATCGTAAAGAGGAGACAACGGATGAACAATCGTCTCGTAATTTCCCTTCATAAATCCCCCTTGTCACTCTAGATTATATCATAACAGTATTAAGGCGCCCCGTTTGTCGGGAGTTAGCCGTGAGCGTGGGAGTGCGTGGAGTGTGGATGTTGGTGTGGAGAATTTGTTGGGTTGTGGTGATTCGGCGTGACTAGGATGTGGTGCAGACGTAGGTGTGAGCGTGAGTGCAGATGTGGGCGTGGAGATGTTATTGGGTTGTGGGATGAAGTTAAGGAATTTCGGCACGTCGTGGGTATGGGTGTTTGTATGTAGTGGTATGGAGCTAGCATTGAAATAAAAGTAGATTACCAAGTTTGCTAAGAATATCATACGGAGAAAATAAGAATAAATTCAAGCGAATAAGTTCATCAGTGAAATAAAAATAGACAATCCGATACTGTTAGAATATCATACGGAAAAAATTACATCAAATTCAAGCGAAATAAATCGTTAAAAAATCGCACTGTTTGAGCGTCAGCGAGTTTGCGATTTTAGTTTCATGAGCGATGAATTTATCAATTTTTGTAGACAGATGAGCGGTTTACGAGTTTTTGCGTTTTCCTGTCCCTTTAATGTGTAGATGTCCTGCGATTATTCTTTTCAGTGAAATATTTTTGTATGCATTGAAATAGAAGTAGATTACCAGTTTTGCTAAGAATATCATACGGAGAAAATTTAGCTGATTTCAATCGAAAAAATCCGTCCAAAATTTGACCGCGTAAGCGAAGCGTGCTTCAAATTTTAGGATTTTGAGATTTAGAAATCACAAATTTTCGTAGTCTAGATATTCGTGCAAACTGGTTTTCTACTTTTCTCTTTCTCTGAAACTACTTCAGCAATTTTTGTAAGCCAGATGAATTTGCTACGACTTTTTGTGTTTATTGTCATGAAACTACCTGTTTCACCGCATTAAAAAAGAGGTGCCCTTGCACCCCTAGTTATCTACTCATAATAATATCGAATTTTTGTTTCAACTCTTGTGTTGATGCTGCGACATCTCCCGTCGAAAAAACCGCCGATGTCAATGACACAGAATCCACATTACAGTCGAAAATCATCCTAATATTGTTCTTGTTAATGCCACCAATCGCTGTGATTGGAATGTGAATCTTCTCGGAAATCTCCTTTAACGTGTCGATTGTAACCCTCACAAAATCATCTCCAGTGAACGTCGGAAAAATCGCCCCCACA
>NZ_JAGYZD010000319.1 GCF_018371055.1 Finegoldia magna
AATATAAATGAAGATAGAGGAGGTCAAGATGATTTATATAGACGAGATGATAGGTCAAGAAGTAGAGATGGACGAGTTTTCACAGATGGAAGCGACAGAAGAAATAGCAATGAAGATCGAAGAGAAAACCTTGGACATGATGGAGAAGGATCTGGAATTTATGGAGAGATTTCCGAATCCAACATACGCAGTTCTAAGACTGTCTTACCTGGTAGGGAGCGAAGACATGGAGAACTGGAAGAAACTTCAGAAAATGTACGAGGAGAAAACACTTTTGAACCACCTGAAGGAAATTCAGAATCAGGCAGTGGACTTTATCAAGAGAGAGAAAGTCAAGATGATGAAAGCACAAGGATTGACAGAGAAAATGATGAGAGGGAATCCAGAGGAATACCAAGGACAGATGAACAACTTGATGGCAACAGTGAAGAAAATGGCAATCAAGGAATACGTGGAAGCTTAGAAAATGAAATAAGTCCAGAAAAGGAAGCTGATGAAGCTTCTTTTTTTGATGGCAAAAACACTGAAAATAGAAAAGATTACTGGATTGTAGAATTTAATGAAAATCACGAATTAGTTCCCGATTATAGTGGGCAGATAGTAACTAAAGACTTAATCAATATCCTAAGACAAAAGGATATTGATATTAAAGACCATAATCAAACTCATGGAGAAAATGAATTTGGAGAAATGACTGATGATTATATCGGATATTTCAAATTCTATTTTGATCACTATGTAGACGGCGAAATTGTCGAACATTATAGAATTGACCTTGGAGATGGTGAAGAAGTTAATGAGCGTGAATTTTCATATTTAGAAGAGCAAGTTGCACTAAGTGAGGAAAAAGCTTCACAAGAAGAAGTTAAGGAAAAGATAGAGCCTAAGTTTAAGAAAGGTGATCAGGTTAGATATAAAGATAAGGACTTTACCATTACAGATTTTGATGAACTAAGTGGAGGACTTAAAACTGTAACCATTAGAGATAATATGGAGTATATGGGAGGTATGATTAGGGGTTCGGAAGTAATTCCATATAGAAACGATTCATACCTTGAAGAAATCTTTGAAAATCTAACTCAAACATCAGAAAAATTAGCAGTAAAGGTTGGAAAAGAATTTATTTTAGAAGATAAGAATACCTTTGATGGAATTAACTTAATTGAAGCTGGAACTAAGGTAGAAGTTAATGGGGAAGAATTCCCTTTATATAAAGGTGAAACATTTGAAGAAAGTAGAAAGATTGATGACCTTTTAGATAGTGGAAATTATGAGATATACAAATTATCTGAGCATGAAAAACAAATTGAAAGACAAGTAGAGCAAGAAAGCTTTATAGATAACCACAATCTTGAAATTGACCAAATGATGGATAGATACAATGTTCCAAGAGAAGCAGCCGAAAACTTATTGAGGGGTAAAGAGGATTTAAAAAATCTAGGCTATGAACCTAATAAGGAAAGGCTAAGTTTTGCTAGAAATTATGACTTGAAAAATCATATCTACTCAGAATACCTAACACCATCAGAAAAG
>NZ_JAGYZD010000041.1 GCF_018371055.1 Finegoldia magna
GTATTCGAAATGGCGACGATATCCGACAAATTATTACACAAGAAATATACAATAAACCAGAAAGACATTATCTCGAAGAAGGTAACTTCAACAAAAGGGATATGAATACTATAGGAGGTTAATGTGGATTTAACTCATTTTAACGAAGATGGTTTGCCAAGAATGGTGGATGTATCTGAAAAGGAAACTACTAAAAGAGTTGCTGTGGCTCACAGTAGGATTTATATGAAAAAAGAAACTATGCAAAAAATCACAGAAAAATCCATCAAAAAAGGCGACGTTTTGAGTGTCGCACAAACCGCGGCGATAATGGCTGCGAAGAAAACGTCAGAAATTATTCCAATGTGCCACAATATTTTCATCACAGGAGTTGATGTTAAATTCGAATTGGCAGATGATTTTATAGATATTTTCGTTCAATCAAACACAGAATCAAAAACAGGAATTGAGATGGAAAGTTTGACTGCAGCAAGTGTAGCGGCTCTTACAATTTACGATATGTGCAAGGCAATTGATCGTTCAATGCGAATTACAAATGTGGAATTACTTCACAAAGAAGGCGGCAAAAGTGGCGTGTACAACAGAAGTGTCGACAGTGATGAAGCAGTTGTCATCGATGTGAATATTAGCGAGAAAAAAGGCACTGTGAAGACTCCTGTAGAATTTGCCGAATTAAAAGTGGATCACGGGTTGGTTGGAGATGCACACGCTGGAAATTGGCACAGACAAGTGTCACTTTTGGCAGAAGAATCCATCAATAAAATGCGCGAAATGGGTCTTGATTTGAAAGACGGGGATTTCGCAGAAAATATTACAACGAGAAACATTGAACTATTCACGCTTCCTGTCGGTCAAGTGTTGACGATTGGAGAATGTGTGCTTGAAGTGACACAAATCGGAAAAGAATGTCACAAAGGCTGTGCGATAAAACAAAAAGTAGGCAATTGTATTATGCCAACTGAAGGAATTTTCTGCAAAGTTTTAAAGGGTGGAATTATTAAGAAAAACGACAAAATCAAGCTTGTAGAATTAAATTAAGAGTTTGTGTTATAATATATTCGGAGTCTGGGGGTGCTTTATGCTGAGATCTTTATAGAAACCCTTAAACCTGCCCATGATAATGCATGCGAAGGGAAGAACTTAGAATGTTTTTTGCGGATACATGGATTATGTATCCGTTATTTTTTTCCAGATTCCAAATTATAAATAGGAGGAATTTATGGAATATACAACTCAATTAGACGCTGCAAAGAAGAAAATTATTACAAAAGAAATGAAGAGAGTAGCGGAAAAAGAAAATATAGACGTAGAAATTCTTAGAGAAAAAATCGAAAAAGGATACGTGGTTATTCCTGCGAACAAAAACCACAAATCATTAGATGCTCATGGAGTTGGCGAAGGTTTGAAGACTAAAATCAACGTTAACTTGGGTATTTCAAAAGATTGCTACAACATCGAAAAGGAAATGGAAAAAGTTAGAGTGGCAATCGACATGGATGCTGAAGCGATAATGGATTTGTCAAATTACGGTAAGACAAGAAAATTTAGAGAAGAACTTATCGATTATTCTCCTGCAATGATAGGCAGTGTTCCAATGTATGATTGCGTTGGAATGTTGGATAAGGAATTGAAGGATATCACTGAAGATGAATTCTTGGAAGTTGTGGAACAACACGCAAAAGACGGGGTGGATTTCATAACAATTCACGTGGGACTTACAAGAGACATCGCAGAACATTTGAAAACAACAGACAGAATTACTAAGATAGTATCTCGTGGTGGATCACTTCTATTCGCATGGATGATTGCAAATAACAAAGAAAACCCACTTGTAACAAGATATGACGATGTACTTGAAATTTGCGAAAAATATGACGTAACACTAAGCTTGGGAGATGCTTTAAGACCAGGTTGCATCAACGATGCTACAGATGATTTGCAAATTCAAGAATTGATTAATTTATCTAGAATGGCAAAAAGAGCCTACGAAAAAAATGTCCAAGTAATGATTGAAGGACCAGGCCATGTGCCAATCGATCAAATCGAAGCGAATATGAAAATCGAAAAAACAATCTGCAACAATGCACCATTCTACGTTTTAGGACCTTTGGTTACAGATATTGCACCGGGCTATGACCACATAACATCAGCAATCGGTGGAGCAATAGCAGCAAGTACAGGAGCTGATTTCTTGTGTTATGTAACTCCTGCAGAACATTTGAGACTTCCTAACTTGGAAGATATGAAAGAAGGAATCATTGCTACTAAAATTGCAGCTCACGCTGGAGATATAGCGAAGAAAATCCCTGGAGCAAAAGAAAGAGACGACGAAATGAGCAGAGCGCGTTTCAACTTGGATTGGGAAAAAATGTTCGAACTTGCAATTGACAGCGAAAAACCAAAAAAATACAGAAAAGAATCTCAACCGATTGAAGAAGATTCCTGCACAATGTGCGGTAAAATGTGTTCAATGAGAACTGTGAAGAAAGTTTTGAACGGCGAAGATGTCAATTTAATTTAGAAAAATTGATTAAAAAATAAATTTATTTTTAAAATATGAATTCAACCATCAAGAACATCTTGGTGGTTGTTTTTTGATTTGAACGAAACAAAAAAATATTCGAAAATTATTGACAATGGTTATTGATAGGCGTATAATTCTAATAGTATTAGGTAAAAGGTGATATTTATGAATGAAAAATTAGCAAAAGAAATTATAAGATGTGTGCACAGTGTTGGAAAGTGCCACCCTCACAAACAAATCAACGATTCTGTCAGAGGGGAAAACATGGCTTTGGGATTTATAAAATCGGAAGGCGGTTCAACTTATCCGAAAGAAATCGAACTTGCTATGGGAATTTCCAGCGCGAGAGTTGCAGCTATTATAAAAAAATTGGAACAACGCGAACTTGTAACAAGAACTGGCGATAAAATCGACAGGAGAAAAACTTTGGTAAGTTTAACTGAAAAAGGAGAAAATGTCGCCCAAGAAACAGAGGACAAAATAATGTATGCTCTGGATCAAATGTTTGATTCCTTGGGAGAAGAAGATTCTGAAAATTTCGTCAGAATAATCGACAAGCTTACTAAAAATTTGCCAAAGATTAGCAAAGACTGCGAAGAAAAATTTAAAGAAATGGATGATAGTTTTGATAAAAATAATTAGATATTTGAACAAAAAACAATGGATGCAAATACTTTTGAGTTTTGTGTTTATCATTGCTCAAGTGTATTTGGATTTGAAAATTCCGGACTATATGTCTAAGATTACGATGTATGTGGAAAGTCCGGGTCACACTGTAAGTGATATTATTGGCGAAGGAAAATGGATGCTTTTGTGTGCATTTGGTTCTCTGATTTCTGCAATTATCGTAGGATATTTGGCGTCGAAGGTTTCTGCGTCATTTTCCAAGGATTTGAGGTCCAGAATATTTTCCAAGGTGGAAAGTTTCTCTATGAAAGAAATCAACGAATTTTCCACAGCAAGTTTGATAACTAGATCTACGAATGATATTACTCAAATCCAAATGGTAATAGTGATAGGATTACAAATTTTGATAAAAGCGCCGATAATGGCTGTGTGGGCTATCACTAAAATCTACAACAAGGGATTTGAATGGACGATGGCGACAGCTGTTACTGTATTGTTTTTAATAGTTTTCGTGGCAATTCTTATGGTTTTGGTTATGCCGAAATTCAGAATAATGCAAACTTTGACAGATAATATCAACAGGATTTTGCGCGAAACTTTGACTGGACTTGCAGTTATCAGAGCGTATAATTCTGAGGAATTTAGAGAAGGAAAGTTTGACGAAGCAAATGTTGAATTGACCAATACTCAATTATTCACAAGTCGTGCGATGTCGACGCTTTTTCCTATGATTAATTTCGGTATGTCAATGTTGACACTTGCGATTTATTTTATAGGGGCAGGACTCATCAATGCTGCGAATATGATGGACAAATACGTGTTGTTCTCAAACATGGTTGTGTTCAGTTCGTATGCAATGCAAGTTATCATGTCATTTATGATGATGAGTATGATATTCATAATGATTCCAAGAGCGCAAATATCTGCAAATCGTATCAACGAAGTTTTGGATACAGAACTTTCAATTAAAGATGGAGATATTGATACATCAAACAAAGATTACGATTACGAAATAGAATTTGACAATGTATCTTTCAAATACACAGATTCTGAGCAATATATTTTAAAGGATATTGATTTTAAGGTGAAAAAAGGAGAAAAGGTAGCCATAATAGGTTCCACAGGATCTGGGAAAAGCACTATATTGAATTTGCTTTTGAGATTTTACGATGCAACTGAAGGCGTTGTAAAAATCCAAGGAATCGACATTAGAAAGTACAAGCTTAAATTTTTGTACGAAAAAATCGGCGCCGTCTTACAAAAATCATTCCTTTTCAAAGGAAATGTAAAATCTAACATTTCATTCTCAGAAGATGGTATGGATAACGAAAAGATCGAACAAGCGGCAGATACTTCACAATCTATGGAGTTTATTGACAAGTTTGACGAAAAATTTGACCACGAAATTGCCCAATTAGGTAAGAATGTATCTGGTGGACAAAAACAAAGATTGTCCATAGCCAGAGCAATCTACAAAAAGCCTGACATTTATTTGTTTGACGATAGTTTCTCGGCACTTGATTTCAAAACAGACAGCGAACTTAGACATCAACTTAAAGAAAAAAACCCCGATGCTACGACTATTATTGTCGCACAAAGGGTGGGTTCGATAATGGATTCTGATCAAATAATCGTCCTTGAAAATGGACAAATCGTAGGTATCGGTAAACACAAAGATTTATTGAAAAATTGTGAAGTGTACAGTGAAATAGCCTACTCGCAATTAACGGAGGAGGAATTAAATGCCTAGACAAACTGTAAATGAAAAACCGAAAAAATTCAAAAAAACATTAAAAGAAATGGCAGGGTATTTGAAGCCTTATTTCCCATTGATACTGATAGCGGTTGTGGCAAGCGTGATAGCGACAATTTTGCAAATAATTGGACCAGATAAGCTTAAACTAATCACAGATGAAATCACTAAAGGACTTCCTAAAATTGTCAAAGGAAAACCTGTTGTAACTGCGATTGACATGGATAGCGTAAAATCAATAACGTTGATGCTGTTGATATTTTACCTATCTTCACTTGTGTTGAACTTGTTGCAAAGATTCATCATGGCAGATGTTACACAAAAAATTTCCAAATCATTCAGAGAAGAGATAGCAAACAAAATCAATAGATTGCCATTTAGCTATTTTGACAACACAACTTTTGGAGATATTCTAAGTAGAGTAACAAACGACGTAGACACAATCAGCCAAAGCTTGAACCAATCTGTTGGAGCATTGTTGACAAGTATTGTAATGCTTATAGGAACTGTAGTGATGATGATTTATAATTCGGGAATCTTGACGATAACGACTATTTTGTCATCGCTTGTGGGATTTGTGTTCATTACAATAATAATGAAAAAATCACAAAAATACTTCAAAGAGCAACAACAAAACTTGGGTGATATAAACGGACAAATCGAAGAAGTGTACACTGGTCACAACGTCATCAAAGCTTACAACGCAGGAGCAAGAGCCGTAGGTGAATTTGAACAAACAAACACTAAACTTTACACTAGTGCATGGAAATCACAATTTTTGTCCGGACTTATGATGCCAATTATGCAATTTGCCGGAAACTTTTCATACGTAATGGTCTGCATAGTCGGTGGAGCATTGGCGATCAACGGCAAAATATCATTCGGGGTTATAGTAGCTTTTATGATTTACGTTAGACTATTCACAAATCCTTTATCAGATATCGCACAAAGCTTCAACACTTTGCAAAGAGCTGCAGCAGCAGGAGAAAGAGTATTCGAATTTTTGAATGAAGAAGAATTAGAAGAAGAAAACGTCACAGAAAAATTAGAAAAAGCAAAAGGCGAAGTTGAATTCAAAAACGTTAGATTTGGATATGATCCTGAAAAAATCATCATTAAGGACTTCAGCGTAAAAGTAAATCCAGGAGAAAAAATCGCCATCGTTGGTCCAACTGGAGCCGGTAAGACTACAATCGTAAATCTATTAATGAGATTTTACGAAATAAACGACGGACAAATATTGGTAGACGGAATTGATACGAAAAACTTATCCAGAGAGAATTTGAGAGACCAGTTCTGTATGGTGCTTCAAGATTCGTGGGTGTTCGAAGCAAGCGTCAGAGAAAACATAACATTCGGAGAAAAAGATATAACTGATGAAGAGTTGATTGACGTGTGCAAACGCGTGAATCTAGATCACTTTATCAGAACCCTTCCACAAGGATATGACACCATTTTAGACGACAAGCAATCATTGTCGCAAGGACAACTTCAACTACTCACAATCGCACGTGCAATGGTAAGTCATGCGCCAATGTTGATACTAGATGAAGCCACAAGTTCCGTGGATACAAGAACTGAAATAATCGTGCAAGATGCAATGGACGAACTTGCAAAAGGAAGAACTTCATTTGTAATCGCACACAGATTATCCACAATCAAAAATGCGGATTTGATACTTGTGATGAAAGATGGAGATATCGTAGAAAAAGGAAAACACGACGAATTATTGAAACGTGACGGATTCTACGCACAATTATACAACGCGCAATTTGAAAGAAAATAGAAAATTTGGAAATAGAGATTGGGATTAAATTTGTCCCAATCTTTTTTTGCGTCCAAATTTGATATAATAAAAAGATAAAGAGGTGATTAAATGAAATTAGAAATAATAGATATGATAGATGACGGAAGATGTGTCGCAAAACACGAAGGAAAAACTGTGTTCGTAGACGGAGGAAGTGTCGGAGAAATAATCGAAGCGAAAAAAATTAAAGAAAAAAAGAATTTGATATTTGCAACAAAAACAAAAACAATACAACAATCACCTTTTAAACAAGAGCCGCTTTGCCCACATTACTACGAATGTGACGGATGCAGCATGCAAGACATTACATACGAAAAAGAATTGGAAATCAAAAAAAATTCCGTACTCAACAAATTGCAACGAATCGCAAAGCTGGATGTAAAAGATGTCGACATACTCACAAATGCTGAGTATTATTACAGAAACAAAGTCGATTTGAAAGTGGAAAACGGACAACTTGGATATTACAACAGAAAAACACACAACCTAACACAAATATCCACTTGCAAAATAGCATCCACAGCAATCAATGAAATGATAAAGTGGTTAGAAAATCAAGATTTGAACGGCGTGTCGGAAATTAAAATCAGATCCAATTACAACGACGAAATCCAAATCTCCATTGATTATTTATCGGATGAAATGCTAGAAAATTTGAAATCTAAAGACAACATCGTAGAAATTTATTTGAAAAATAAAAACTTTGATTTGATTTATAGAAAAAAACAATTTGTCGATAAAATCGGGGATTTATCATTCATAATAAGCCCCAAATCATTCTTTCAAGTAAACAAATACAACACAAGTTTACTCTACGACACAGCAAAACAAATGATGAAAGCAGAAGAAAATGACAGAATATTGGATCTTTACTGCGGCATCGGAACCACAACAATGTATATAGGAAATTGCAACAACACAATCGGAGTTGAAGTCGTAAAAGATGCAGTAAAAGATGCCAACGAAAACAAAAAACTAAACAATCTGGAAAACATCCAGTTTATTGAAGAAAAATCAGAAAACGTCGTAGGAAAACTCACACAAGAACACTTCGATGTAATCCTCGTCGACCCACCACGAAAAGGAATGGACGAAAAAGTCGTCGACGCAATAATAAAATCCACCGCAAAAAAGCTCGTCTACATCTCATGCGACCCAGCAACACTCGCAAGAGACTTGAAGATGTTAACAGAAAACGGGTTTGAAGTCAGGGATGTCAAATTGGTGGATATGTTCGCCAAGACAATGCATGTGGAGAGTGTAGTATTGATGTCAAGAAAATGAGATAACAGGCTATAAAAATGTTGAAATCAATGGCTTTTAGGGTTTTAGAAGAAATCTTAAAAGCCATTTTTCTATTTGAAAAATACCTTGTGGGAACATTTCAAGTGTTGATTATTGCAGGGTGTGTAGACACTATGGATATTTTAGGTGGAGTGAACAGAATGGATAATATTAGGCTACTTATCATATAATAAAAATGATATACTAGTAATTAGGTTGAATTAAGGAGTTCAATATGAATAAAAAAATAAATCTGATATTACCTAAAAAACAATTCCAAATCCAGCGAGTAGGAATCTATGCGCGAGTCAGCACGACAGATAAAGACCAGTTAAATAGTTTGATGGCACAAATATCTGCTTTAACTAGACTTACATCACATTACTCTAATTGGAAACTTGTAGATATTTACATTGATATTGCATCAGGAAAAACTAAATCAAGTAGAAAAGAATTCTTAAGAATGCTTGAAGACATAAAGAAAGAAGACGTTAATATAATTGTTACAAAGAGCGTGAGTCGATTTGGTAGAGATACAGTAGATGCTTTAGAAGCATTAAAAGTAATTAAGCAAGCCAGTGCAAGGATTATCTTTGAACAAGAAAACTTAGATAGCCAAGAAGATGATACAGATATAATCATATCCATTATGGAATCTTTGGCACAATCAGAAAACGAACAGCGAAGTGAAAATATAAAATGGGGTCTAAAGCAAAGAGCAGCACAAGGCACATCAAAGCTTTATAACCGAAAGTGCTATGGCTATGATCATGATGAGAATTGAGAACTAATTATAAACTTCCAACAAGCAAAAGTAGTCAGGAAAATATTTAATTGGTACTTAGATGGGAAAAGTGTCATAGGCATTGTCAAAGAACTTGAAAAGGAAAAGATTAAATCCCCAAAAGGGAAAAACAAATGGCCAAAAAGAAGTATTGAGACCATGTTAGAAAATGAAAAGTATACAGGTTCTGTGAAACTCTTAGATTCAGTAAGTAAAGAAAATTATTACCTTCTAAAAGACAATCATGAAGCAATTATTACAGAGGAAGTATTTAATAAAGTTCAAGAAGAAAAATCAAGTAGGAGTAACCTTGATGAGGACAATGTTAGGAAGAGTAGAAAATATAGCTCTAGATTAAAGGAGGACAATAAAAATGTTTAAATTTACAGCTTTAGAATCTCTGCATAATAATATGAAACTAAATGACATGGAAAGAGTGGTTTTTCCATTTAGATATAATGAAAAAGGATTTAGTTGCATATTTATAACTGATATTTTACCTTACAGACTTTATTTATCAACGTTAGGAGACAAACCCATTACATTTGAGTTGAAAATAAACAATAAATATGAAACTTCAAGCTATATGGAAGATTATAATAAATTAATAGAATATTTAGAATTAAAATATGACCCGAATCATAAATTTAAACCAAATGACTTTTTTAGATCTTTAAATAATAATATTCCAGAAAATTGTAATAACACCCCAAACTATAAAGACGTAATTGTGATAGCAGCTTCACATAGAGAAATTGAAAAACCCAATAAAATATATTTTTGTGGTTGGAAAAACAATATAGTGAACAATGTAACAGATGGGAATTTGGAAAAAACGAGAAGTGCTTTTGGAGATGAACTAGCAGAACTTTGTAAGAAGAAAAATATCAGTTCACGATGGACTGCTATTGATAAAGACGAGGAAATTAATAAAATAAATGACATATACACAATGTAAAAATAGTCTAATCAAAATAATTGCTAGAGGAGATAATTATAATACAAAATGGCTATAAATTGCTATATTCTATTATAAAAAACAGATAGGATATAACCTAACTATCACATGTCGAGAGTGTCGTCTTGATGTCAAAAGTGGGCATAGCAAAGGCATAAAAACCTTTATTTCAAAGGCTTATTTAGGTTCTATCGTTAAATGCTCAGATTAGGTCCGAATATGACATTAATTTTTATCTTTGAATTTGACTTTGTGAGAACTGGTCTATTTGATAGGGTTGACACTAAGGTTTTGATGTCAGATAAAAGTGAACCCTACTGCAAGGGTGGGTTCACTTTTAATGCTAAGAATTACAAAGAACTACGATGTTCTAGTAATACGGTTAAGGGGATATACTAAAATATAAGATAAGCTAAGTTGCTGAAAGAAAGTTATTATTCTTTATAGTTTAGAGCTTGTGCTTTTATACTACATAGTACAAAGGCTTTTTTAGATATTAGAGACCAGCTATCAAATGTCAAGAGAAAATAAAAAATAATTTATCTTGAAATTTATGGCACGTTAAATAAGCCTAAAAATTAGGCTTAGAAAAATTAAAT
>NZ_JAGYZD010000320.1 GCF_018371055.1 Finegoldia magna
AGCTGTTGACCTTCTAAAAAAAGTAGGGATTGAAAATGCTGAAGTTATAGCAAGACAATTTCCTCATCAATTATCTGGAGGTATGAGACAAAGAGTAATCATAGCGATTGCTTTGAGTTGTAAGCCTCGTGTTTTGATAGCTGATGAGCCTACTACTGCACTTGATGTTACAATTCAAGCACAAATCCTAGATTTGCTTAAAGAACTACAAAACCAAATGAACTCAGGAATTATATTGATAACCCATGATTTAGGAGTTGTAGCACAGACCGCTGATAGAGTTTGCGTAATGTATGCAGGTCAAATCGTTGAGATTGCCACTGTGGATGAATTGTTCAACAATCCACTTCATCCATACACAAGAAGTTTATTAAATTCCATTCCACAAGCAGATACTCAATCTGATCAGTTGCACGTTATAGAAGGTATGGTTCCTTCATTAAAAGATTTACCAAGAAAAGGATGCAGATTTGCACCTCGTATTCCTTGGATAGATGATTCAGAACATGAAGAAAACCCAGTATTACATGATGTTGGTAATGGACACTTAGTTCGTTGTACATGCTGGAAGAACTTCCATTTTAAAGACGAATAGGAGGAAGATATGGGATTTTTAGAAGTTAAAAATTTGAAAGTTCATTATCCAATTCGTGGAGGATTTTTTAATACAATTCAAGACTATATCAAAGCCGTTGACGGTGTGAATATGGATATTGAACAAGGAAAAACTTATGGATTGATAGGAGAGTCAGGATCGGGTAAATCCACTATTGGAAAAGCGATAGTAGGACTTGAAAAAATTACAGACGGACATATTTTGTACGAAGGAAAAGATGTTACAAGTAGATCTTACAGAAAAAAGATAAACTACAACCAAGACGTTCAAATGATTTTTCAAGACTCAATGAGTTCTCTTGATCCTAAGAAAAGAATTTTGGATATAATTGCTGAACCTATCAGAAATTTTGAAAAACTTACACCAAAAGAAGAAAAAGAAAAGGTGTTTAAATTATTGGATATAGTTGGACTTAATGAAAGCGCAATTTACAAATACCCATTTGAGTTCTCAGGTGGACAAAGACAAAGAATTGGCGTTGCAAGAGCTGTAGCATGTAATCCAAGATTAATCGTTGCAGATGAGCCTGTAAGTGCTCTTGACTTATCAGTTCAAGCACAAGTATTAAACTACATGAAATTAATTCAACAAGAGTTTAATCTAAGCTACATTTTCATTTCACACGATTTGGGAGTTGTAAGACACATGTGTGATTACATTTACATCATGCACAATGGTAAATTTGTAGAAACAGGAAATCGTGATGAGTTATATTCTGATCCACAACACATTTACACGAAACGACTTATCGCAGCGATTCCTCAAATTGAACCAAATAGAAGAAAAGAGCTTAGAGATGTTAGACAAGCTATTGAAAAGAAATTTGATGAACAAAAAAATATCTACTACGATGAAAATGGATCTGTGTACGATTTGACTAAATACAAAGATTCTCAC
>NZ_JAGYZD010000042.1 GCF_018371055.1 Finegoldia magna
GCTTCGTAAAATCGAACTCACCGAAGCAAAATCCGTGGAACCTACAACGGATCCCAAAAGCATGGATTCAACGAAACTGATTTTAAGTACAAAATAACAGAAAGCTCCCGTAAGAACAGATGTCAACACAACACCTGCACTTGCCATGATAACTCCCTGTGTTGTCACTGGTTTTGCCATTTTCAAATTTGTACCGAAACCACCGTAGAACATAATAATCAAAAGCGCAACGCTTGAAAACTCGTCCACAAACCTGTAATTATTGAAATCTTTTCCGAAAAAATTAAAAGATATTCCTAAAATAATAAACAATAGAAACGACGGAATACCATATCTATTTGAAAATTTAACAGCCAAAAGCGCCAACAAAAGCACAATTGCCACGATAATCCTCCTTGGGAGATTGATAAATTAATAAAAATATTGAATTAATTATAGTATATCATAATAAATTGTAGGGTTTTTTTTGAAAAACAAATATATATCGCACAATTTTTTCGTCATTTATAGAAAATGACACAAATTTGGCATAAAAACAGCCTATTTATAAATTATTTCAATAAATGAAATACAAATTTTACGATATAATTAATATATAGAATATTTTAGGAGGGATTACATAATGAAGAAATTCATTAAAGCTTTAACATTGTTTGCCATGATTTTAGTATTGGCAACTGGTTGTCAAAAGGCTGCTCCAGGAGCTGCAAAAGGTCCTGGTACTGCAAAAGACGGTAACGAACAAAAAATTGAAACTGCAAGTATGAAACTTGTAAATGCTGTTAACAAAGGTGGATATGAACTTGTATCTACAGAAGATTTGAATTCTTGGGTTGAACAAAAGAAAGACATGGTTATAGTTGACACTATGCCAGCTAAATCTTTTGACAAAAACAGAATTCCTGGCGCTGTAAATGCTGAATTGCCTATGAAAGCAGACGAATTAAAACCAGAACAAAAAGAAGCTTTCTTGAAAGCTTTGGGAGAAGACAAGAACAAAACTGTTGTTGTATATTGTGGTTTTGTTGGCTGTGCTAGAAGTGATGTCGGCGCAGTTCTTGCAAAAGAAGCTGGATTTACAAATGTATATCGTCATCCAGGTGGAATTGTTGCTTGGATGGATGCAGGATATAAAATCGAAGGTTCTGCAGCAAAATAAGATATTTAATTGGGCAATATTTAATATATTGCCTAATTTTATGCAAAAAAATATAAAGGGGGATGTTTTTTGAAAAAAGCATTGAAGATTTTACTTTTATTGGTTTTTGTATTTAGTTTATCGGCTTGTGCCAAGAATAATACACAAGAAACTAAACAAGAAGAAACTAAAAAGCAAGATTCTAATAAGGTAGAAATCAAAAAAGAAGAAAAGAAGGAAGAAAAATTCGCAGAAAGAAAAGGTACGTTGACAACAAATGTTGATTTATCAAAATACGAAAAGGGTAAATCTGTAAAATTGTGGCTACCAATTCCACAAGATTCAGAATACCAAAAGATTACTAATGTTAAGGTAGATTTGGATGAAGCTCACGCTAAACAACAACAAACTACTGACAAATTAGGAAACAAAATGCTTTATGTTGAATGGGACAAGGAAGCTACTGATCGTAAGGTTTCTCTTTCTTTTGATGCTGATCGTAAGGAAATTAAAAGAGGAGAACTTTCTGAAAAAGAAGACCATGCTAAAAAGGACGAACTTAAGGAATTCTTGCAACCAAACAGCATGATGCCTGTTGATGGTAAAGTTAAAGAACTCGCCGACAAAATCACTGAAGGCAAGACTAATGATTTGGACAAAGTAAAAGCAATCTACGATTGGACTATCGCTAACATGAACCGTGACGAATCTGTAAAGGGTTGCGGTACTGGTGAAGTTGAAAAATTATTAGGTCATCCACAAGGAAAATGTACTGATATCCACTCAGTTTTCGTATCTTTGTGTAGAGCAGCCGGCGTTCCTGCACGTGAAATCTTCGGTGTAAGAATGAGCAAAAAGCCATCTGATGATGAAACTAAAGGTCAACACTGCTGGTCTGAATTCTACCTTCAAGGTCATGGTTGGGTAAAAGCAGATCCAGGCGATGTTTTGAAGGCTGTTTTGAAACAAAAATTAGACAAATCTGATGAAAAAACAAAAGAACTTGCTGACTATTATTGGGGAGGAATGGATTCACTTCGTGTAGCATTGACTACAGGACGTGATCTTACTCTTGAACCAAAACAAGATGACAAACCACTTAATAACTTCTGTTATCCATACGCTGAAGTAGAAGGTAAAGCTCTTGATTATTACAATCCAGCAGATTTTGAATACAACATCAAATTTGAAGAAGCAAAATAAATCAAAGTAAAGAATAGGCACTATTTGTGTCTATTTTTTTGTTTTATGATAGAATAATCATATAAATAATAATTTAATAGTGAAGGAGTAACAATGAATAAACAAACACTAGCCGAAATTCTAGCGGTAACGATATCTTTATCATCAGCTATCGCACCTATTAGCACAATTGCTGCACATGAACAAAATACTCAGATTTCAAGTAGTATGAGCAACAAAACGCTAACGAACGAACAATTAAAGAAGGAAATATCAAAATTACAAAATGAAATCAACCAACAAAAGCAAACACTAAAACAAAAAAACGATTCGATACCAGGATTAGAGAATAAAATACAACAAGATAAAGTCAATTTAAAAAATTTAAAAGAATTAAAGTTTACACTAGATATAAACAAGACTAATTACGAAAAATCAATCGAGGATACAACTAAAGATTGTAATGATGTAAAATCTAAATTGGATAAAGCAAAATCACAGTCGATAGGATTATCTCCATCTGAACAACAAAGATTAAACGAATTATCTAAAACTTATGAAAATGAGGAACTTGACGGTCTAAGATTTTATAAATCTTTAAATGATAAAGACATCAATGAAGATATAAAATTTTATGATAGACATCCGTCCACAGCTGTACCAGGTAAATCAAATTTAGACATGGCTTTGATGGATAGAGAAAATAGTGCATTAGCTTTAAATAATCAGATAATATCAGCAAAAATGTTAATTAAAGCTAATGAAAGAAGAATTCAGTATGGACTTAAGCCGATTAATACATCAGCTTATATTCAATTTAACACTCAAGTAAAACTTGAAGGCGATAAAAGAATATATTATCATTATGATGCTGGAAAAGGGCTTTATGATTTGTTTGAAAATCTTTTGTTTGGCGGAGACTCACCTTCCACACAAGATTGGCAAATAAATCTTGATAATTATTTTAAAGGTTGCTATGAGCTCGAAAAAAGAGTTTTTGATTATATCATTAATAAATTATATCCTGGAACTACTTTTAATTCTCTTGAAGAAAAATATAGATTTTATGAAAATCATATAAATGAAATGGAAAATGAAGCAACTAAATTGAACGAGCAAATTGGACATTATACAAATCTATTGCTTACTAATATAGATTTTGTGCTTCAAGGAATGGCTACTTCTAACGACTTTGTCAATAATACATTCTTATACGAAGAATTTGTAAGACTTAATCACTTGTCTGAGCCAATCCCTCCTCAACAATTGCTAAATCAATTAGAGGCTTTTAAAAGAAATGACACGGCTTTACGAAACGAATATAAAGCTTTATTAGCTAAGAAAAATGGTCAATCAAATCAAGCAAAATTAGTTGCTCAATTAGAAAATCAATTAAAAGAATTGACTCAAAAACTTTCCAAATTAAAATCTAATTTGGATGATACCGAAAAAAATTTAAAAGACACTCAAAATAAAATTGGCAATGTTGAACAATCTATAAAACAAAATACATCAACACTTAATTCAACGAAGAATGAAATTAAAGCTTTGGTTGAAGATTTAAATACAAAAATAGAGCAAATAAATGATATGAAAAGAAAAATCAAAGATTCTAATAAGCTTGATTATGTAAAAGATCCTACTATTCCTTCAGATCCAATAAGATTTTCGGGAAGAGATAGGGTTAAAACTTCAATTGAAGTAAGCAAAAAATCGTTCGTCGATTCTAATTATGTAATCTTAGCAAGTGGTGCAAATTATCCAGATGCTCTTGTATCATCTTCACTTTCTAAAATGTTGGATTGTCCGATAATTTTAACAGACAAGGATAAATTAAGAGATGATGTACAAGCTGAATTGCAAAGATTAAATGCTAAAAATATAATTTTAGTCGGTGGTAAAAGTTCAATATCAGATAAGGTGAAGTCTGATTTGTATGCATATAATGTTGAAAGAATTGCTGGCCACTCTAGATATGAAACATCAAGTTTAGTGTATGAAAAGTTAATCAAACTTGGACTAAAAACAAATGATGTTGTGGTGACTTCAGGAGAAATTTTCGCTGATGCATTATCTGCAGGATCAATTTCTTGTAAAAACAGTACCCCTATTTTATTAGTCGAAAAAAACAAAATACCTGATTGTATTAAAAAGCATTTGAAAAACAATAACGCAATCATTGTAGGAGGAGAATTTTCCGTATCAAAATCTGTTCAAAATAAAATTAAAAACTCAATCAGACTCAACGGAAAAAACAGATATGAAACATCATTAAAGGTTGCCAATTATGCTTATAAAAACCCTGAAAAGTTAATATTAGCATCAGGAGATGATTATCCAGACGCTCTTATAGCATCTGTAGTGTCTAATAGAATGAAGGCTCCTATAATACTTTCACCAAAAAATTCAACTGATTATGTTAAGGATAATATCAACAGTAAGACTATTTATATTGTAGGTGGCGAAAAATCAATATACTATAATAAATAAACCAAAATCGGCTCTTAGTGAGCCGATTTTTTTAAATGTTTGCTGAGTTTGTCTCAGTTGTTTCTTTGTTATTTTCTGTAGGAAGATTTTGTTTTTCTTCTGAATTTTGTTTTTTGTTTTCTTTATTTTCTTGTTGTTTTTCTTCTGATTTATCTTCTGGTTTTTTATCTTCTACAGGTTTTTTGTTTGTTGCTTCTGCTGTTTCTTTTTCACCAATTTCTTCTTCTGTTTCTTCAACTGTTTCTTCTTCTTGTTTTTCAAGCTCTTCGTCACTTGGTATTTGAGGAAGTTGTCCTTTGAAGATTATTTCTCCGTTTTTCTTTTCAAATTGACTTATATGGAAACTATTTGTTGTATCTTTAGTGTAAATGTCGACAGTTTCTTGTCCTATTGAGAAGATTCTTGATGGATCGTTTATTTTATAGTGAGATTTCAAGAATTCTATTATTTCTTCGATATTCAAGTCTGATTTGTATGTCAAATCTTCTTGTGGATGTTGGAACTTGTATTTCAATGTTGCAACTACATCTTTTGCTGTGAATCCTTTCAATGCTCCAGATTTTTCCATTTTTACCAAATCTTTTATGCTTATTGCATGGTAGTGGTCTCCATGTAGCCAGTAAAATACGTTGTCTTGTTTGTCTTCTGTTCCCATGATTGCGATTCCATCAGTCAATTTTCCATATCCTGTCATGTTTCGTAGATTGTCGTTTAATACTGCTTCGATTCCTTCGACTTTGTTAGCTTTTATGTCGTCATAGTTGAATACATCTGTGTCTTCTACTTCTACATTTCCTACGTCGATGTAATCTTTGATATATTCTGCATTTGGGTAGTGATCTTTCGGATTTACTCTGACTACTGCGATTTCTTCATCTCCTCTGTACAAATGCCAATGATCTTTGTGGTCTACGATTTTTGTGATATTTTCTGGCCATTTGAATTCATTATCGTTTTGTGAATTATTGTTTTGTGAATTATTGTGGCTTCCTTCATAATTTCCAAAATAAGCATTTGGATAAAGGTCTTGTGGGTTGGTGTATGTTATTGCTTCGTTTCCGTTAGAGTCGTAAATGTGATAGTGGTCTTCGTGTTTTAAAATTTTTACGATGTCAAATCTGTTAATTTCATTTACTGTTTCATCTTTTCCCAAAACTTTGGTTATTTTTAGTTCTTGTATTTTTTGTTCTCTTGTTTTTTCTGTTGGTTGTTCTTTTTTGTCTGGTTTATTGTTTTGTGGTGTGTCTGTTGGGTTTTCAGGCAGATTTTCTTGTGGTGTGTTGTCTTTGTTGTCTTTTCTTGGTTGTTGTGGTTGTTGTGTGTGACTACCTGTATATATTCCAACAGCTACATCTGGATACTTGGAAGATGGATCTTCATAAGTTATGAATTCTTCTCCATTTTTTGTGTAGATGTGCCAATGATCGCCGTGTTTTAGAATCTTGACTACATTGTGTTTTTTCTTCTTGTCTTCTACTTTTACAAGCTTTTCGTCTTTTATTAGCTTGTCTGAATTTTGTTTGGCGAGAGTTTTCTTAGAAGATTGTTTTTGTTTTTGTTTTTGTCTATCTTCTCTGATGATTTTTTCAATCATTTGTTTTCTGTTGGCGTGAGTTCCAACGTACTGTCCATACTCTGCGTTTGGATACAAGCTTCGTGGGTCTGTGTATGACACGAATTCATTACCTTTTGATGTGTAGATGTGATAATGATCACCGTGTTTTAAGATTTTGATAACTCTTTCGTCATTTTTTTCAATTGTTTGTTTTATTTTTTGTTTTTCGTGTGCTATTGTTCTAGCATCCATTCTTTTGTTATTGTGTTTTCTGTGATCACCGTGACTTCCTACATATTTTCCTACTTTTATGTGTGGAAACATTGCTGATGGGTCTTCGTAAGTTAGATATTCTCCACCATTTCTTAAGTAAACATGCCAGTGATCGCCGTGTTTTTTGATTGCAACGACATTTTGACCTTTGAGTCTATTTTTACCAACAACGCTGACCATTTCTAAGTTGGATGTGTTTTGTAATTTATTAGGGTCTTTGTATGTGATTTTTTCCCTGCCGTCTTTGGTGAACACATGCCAATGGTCTCCGTGTTTTACGATTTTTGCGATATCTTCTTTTTTGATTTCAGAATCTATCAACACTTCTGTCGTCTTGTCTTTTTTTATTGTAGATTGTTTGTTGCTGTCAGTTGTTTGTTCAACTTTTTTTGCAGATTCGTTTGTTTGCTCTGATTTTTTTTCTGGTTTAGAAAAAAGTGAACATGAACTTAAAATGGTTGAGCATAAAACCACAGCCAATATTATTTTTTTATTACTATTTTTCATTTTTACTCCTATTTTCTCTTTATTATTAATGAAATTATCAACCAAACGACTGATAACAATACAATTACAGATCCCGGTCTAAGGTTTAATGCATACGATATGAAAAGACCCAAATACACGAAAATAACCGAAAATATTATTGAAACGATTAGTGTGTTCTTGTAAGTTTTGGTGTATTGCATAGCGCTAATACTCGGTAATACAAGTAGTGATGACACTATAAGTGAGCCTATTGTTTTCGCTGAAATTGATATAGCTATTGCCGACAAAAATGTCACGCAAAAATTTATAAATTTTATATTAATCCCCAATATGCTAGCAGCTTTCTGATCGAAAATACTCAAGTACAAGCTTTTGTACAATAGGCTATAAGAAATCAAAACGAAAGCTGACACAGCTATTACCAAATAAAATTCTTCATCACTTATGGTTACAATTGATCCAAACAAATAAGATGAGATGCTGTTGGTGTTTTTCACCATGGATGAAAATATTCCTGCAAGACCAATGGATGCTGCAAGTATTATAACCGTTGATATTTCCTGATATGATTTCAATCTATTTCTGATAACTTCAATAGACAGCCCCGCAAAAACACACGCGATGATTGCCGCCAACAGTGGATTGAATCCCAATGCAAGTCCAATAGTTAGTCCTGCAAGTGATGAATGAGAAAGTGTATCTCCAATCATCGATAGCCTTTTTAATAGAACGACCTGTCCCATACAAGGAAGTATTATTGCAATCAACCCTCCAACGATGAATGCTCGTTGCATAAATTCGTATTCAAATATATCCATATTCTCCTCACAGACTAATCTCGTTATTATTAATTATCATTGACTTTTTATCTTTGATTTTAATAGCATAATCAATGTATTTTTTCGCCAAATCAAGCTGATGAGTTATCACGACAACAGTTTTGTTTTGATTTTTGAGAGTTGACAAATTCTGGAAAAATTCATCTGCAAACTTCTTATCTATACCACTTGTAGGCTCGTCCAAGAAAATAATCTTCGCATCTTTTATAAGTGCCAGAACAATTCCAAGCCTTTGAAGTTGTCCACCAGACAATTCATCCAATGCTTTTTTCCTGTGTTCAAAAAGTCCCACTTGTTTTAAATATATACTTGCATCAGTCTTTTTCTTCAAAAAAGACAAATGAATCTTCACAGCTTCCTCAATCGTAGTCGGAAAATTCCTATACGATAAAACAGAATTTTGGGAAATATACGCCAAATCTCTAAAATGATTATCCTCTTTTATATCAGTACCAAAAAGTATTATCTCTCCATCGTAGTTGTTTAGATTGTGCAAAATAAGATTCATCAAAGTAGACTTACCAGCGCCATTCTCACCAACTATTGCGACAAAATCTCCTTCTTTTACAGAAAAATTCACATTATCTAAAATCAGATTTTTGTCGTAAGCAAAAGATAAATCACTGACAGAAATTACATCACTACTCATTAAAAGCTTCCACAAGTGATTTTAGATTTTCTTCCATAAGCTTCAAAAATCCCTTGGCAACTTGATTTTCATCGAGATTTTCCATAGTGTACAAAGTAGATGTTTTCGTGTTGGTATTTTTTGCCAAAGTCTCTGCAACTTTTGGTGTAGCCTTCCCTTCAAAAAATATTGTAGAAATATGCTTATCCTTCACAAAATCAGCTATAGTTTTTAGTTGTTTTGCAGTAGGTTCATCCTCTGGAGAAATACCAGTCACAGCAACTTGTTTCAAACCATAATCATCTGCCAAATAATTAAATGCAGCATGAGAAACCACGAAATACTTCTCCTTGCTCTTTACCTTAGAAAGTTCTTGCTCGAATTTTTTATCCAACAAATCAAATTTTGCAGTAGAATCTTCTAAATTTTTCTTATAAAAATTTTCATTTTCTGGATCAATCGAGGATACTTTCTCATAAATAGTATTCAACATTTTTTCAGCATTCTTTACTGAAAGCCAAGTGTGTGGATTGATAGCTTTCATATCCGAACCTTCACTTGAAGAATCCAACAAAGTTAGCCCCTTAGATAAATCCAAAAACTTTCCATCATCATTCATAGATTTTTTCAAATCATCAACAAAAGACTCCATTCCAGCGCCATTGTAGACAACCAAATCTCCCTTTAAAATATCTTTCATATTATCTGAAGTAAGTTCAAAAGAGTGCGGTTCTTCGTTCGTCTTGATAATAGTCTTGACATCCATCTTGTCTTGGACAATCATCTTCGTCAAATCTGCAACAGGAAAAAACGTCGCATAAATTGTCTTCTTTCCGTTAGTTTTTGTCGTATCTTCTTGCTTTGTGTTTTGAGTTTTTGAATCTTGTTTGCTACACGCAGTCACAAAAACCAAAACTAGCGCCAAAAGCACCAATAATTTTCTAAAATTTTTTATCATTAATTCCTCCTTAAATGCAAATGATTTGCAACAATCATTATAATACACTAATTAATAATGATTCGCAACTATTTTTTCAAATTTTTTTTATTTTTTTTTAAATTTTCTTTAATTTTTTTAGATTTCACACAAATTACACACAAAAAACGGCAAATCTCGTGTGAGACTTACCGTTTCGTTAGAAAAATTTTAGGAAATGATATATGAAATTAAGGTTATCTGTTTAAGTTAGTGAGGATGGCGTTAAGCTTTTCAATGGAGATTTTGATGTCTTCTAATCTGGATTCAACTCTGATTAGAAGAAATGCTGTCACTGAAATGGGAAAGCCGACGTTACCGACAAAACTTAAGAATTCGTCCATTTGTTATCCTTATTGTATATTCATTGGTTTTTTATCTACAGTTATTACATCTGCTGAGACTTTTTTGTTGTAGATATCTTTTTTGCCAGTGAATGTTTTTGCTTCTAAGATTTTGTCCATTATTGTGCTGATTTCTTGTTCAGTTTTCGCACGGTCATAGTTAGTTAAATTGATGGTCATTGTTTCATTTGAATCATTGCCTATTTTGATTTGTAAATATTCTTGCATTTAAATACCTCCTAAAGTTCTGTTTCTTCTACTACATACGCATGTTTTTCATCAGAATCTACTAATGAATTGATTG
>NZ_JAGYZD010000321.1 GCF_018371055.1 Finegoldia magna
AATTCAAAACCAAAAAACTACGATAATTTCGACAAATATCGACCTTGATGATTTGACAACACAATACGATCAGAGAATTTCATCCAGAATCAAGGGCGAGTTTATACCGATACAATTTTTCGGCAGGGATATAAGAGAAGAGAGGTTCAAAAACGGACTATGATTTATGTAACAGCTGAACAAATGCGACAAATCGACCAATACACGATTCACGAAATCGGAATTCCATCGATTGTGTTGATGGAAAACGCCAAAGCACAAATCTCCAAACACGTTTTGGACAAGAAGTTTGCCAAAGCGTACGTGTTTGCATCTGTTGGAAACAACGGTGGAGATGGATTGGCAGTTGCAAGAGATATCTACAACGAAGACCGATTTGTTAAAGTGTATGTGATTGGAAAGCTAGAAAAAGCATCGACGGATTTTAAAATCAACTACGATATTTTGAAAAAATTAGACGTGGAGATTGAATTTGTTGACGAAAACACGAAATTCGACATCACAGAAAATGATTTGATTGTCGACAGCATTTTCGGTACGGGACTCAAGAGAGATATCGAAGGAATTTACAAAGACGTAATCGACATGATTAACGACACACAAGCATTCGTTGTGAGCGTGGATATGCCATCGGGACTGGATTCTGATGAAAATATAATCCACAACGTAGTAGTCAAGGCTGACCTTCTTGTGACATTGCAATTACCGAAAAAGTCGTTGCAAGATTATGAGGGAGAATATGTCGTGGAAACAATAGGCATACCGGAAAAATCAATTAAACATGTATTAAATAACGCTTCGTAAGAGGCGTTTTTTTGGTGGGTAAGGAAATAAAAGTTGCAAAACGCTTAATCGACTACGAAAATTGGCAAATTCTAATCTCGAAATCCTAAAATTTGAAGCTCGCTACGCTCAAGCGGTCAAATTTTAGCCGGATTTCTTCGATTGAATTTGCTGCAATTTTCTCCGTATGATACGCTTATTTGCAAGCTTTTATTTGCTCACAAGTAAAAACGCCTCACGAAGCTCTGCGCAGGACATGTTTAATTGAGAGAGAAAAAATGAGTGGGAGGATAATGTTGAAAGCCTTCGGCTTTCTCCTTTTTTTATGTTTTATGGCAAACTCTTGCCGTCGAATATCTGTCTACAAAAACAAAGAAATTCAAAACTCGTGAACCTAAAATCTCAAGCGCAAGCTCCGCTTTGGCGCGAGTGAGATTTTTTAACGGTTCCCTTCGTTAGAATTTCTAATTGTTTTTTTCGAATGATATTCTCAGGCAAAGATGTTTGCCTATAATGCCAACAACGCCTCACAAAGCTCTGCGCAGTACATGTTTAATTGATAGAGAAAAAGAGGGAGATGTGTGTGGAATTTTACAAAATTTTCAACTCAAAATATGTTAGCAATAAAAAGTAGAAACCGATTTGGATAGGAATTTGTTATAAGCAAAAACATCGTAAAGGAGCGAATCGTTCGGAAAAAATTGCTTTAAA
>NZ_JAGYZD010000322.1 GCF_018371055.1 Finegoldia magna
TTGAACAGAGTGAAAACCAGCGCCTTGAGACGCTGGTTGGTATCACTCGGGCTTATAGCCCATGAACAAACCACCCGTTTTACGGGTGGTCATGATTTACTCTTTGTAGAAGTAGTTTTACCATCTCACTGTTATCATCTAATTTTATTGAAGGGATAGTTCCGACTTCCTCATTGGTAGATCCGTCTTCGTTTAAGCCTTGTCCAAGTGGATATTCCACTATTAAACCTATGTTTGGCAAGGATTTGTAAGTGTGGACAATATTCAAACCATATCCAGAAGTTGCTTCTCCTACTGTAGTTGCAAACTTAGTTCTATTTGCTATTTGACACACAAAATCAGCGCTGTTTTTAGTATTTTTATTTTGTAAAATGAAAATATCGCATTTTTGTTCTTCTGATTTTTTCAACGATAGGTTAAAATTGGTAATGTATTTTATGTTTTTTTGATTATCATTAATTGTTACATTTGACAAATCCTCGGTTGTTTTAAAAGAAATGCCATTATTATTTAAAACTTTCTTATCAATCAAAGGTTGAGTTTTATTAGCTACTTTGAAATCGACATTAATGTCAGATTTTAATAACGGTTTAATAATAACATTAATTGCATATTCTAAATTTTCAGAATCATTATCTCTCAAATCTATGATAATTTTGTTTTTCTTTTTATTAGTTTGCAAGATATTCTTGAAGATTATGGCATCTTTTTGAATATCCACAGAATCAAAATCAGAAACCTTAACATATAACGCATCTTTATAATTATCAATAGAATATGCTCTGAAAGTTTTTGCTGGTAATTCTTCAACCAAATTAGAATACCTTTTAATAGATAAATTGTTTAGTATTTGATTGCTGTTTTCTTGGTGTAAAATTTTGTTAAAAGTGTATTTGTCAGCTACTTTAACATTTGAATCGTATAGTTTTTTTAAAATATCATTGTATAAATTATACACTTCTTCTGTTGTCAATTCATCTCTTTTTCTGCCACACTCTAACTTGATTTTTGATTTGAAATTAGGTTTCATAGATAGAAAATCTGTATCTTTGTATTTTTTTGTTTGCGGCAAATTCATATACGAACTTTCGATTTGATTACAAAGTTCATCAAAATCTTTTAGTATGTATTTTTTTGGTATAATTTGTTTGTACTCAGATGGTCTGGAACTTATGTATCTATAAGAAAATAAGGCAAAAATAAAAAGTAAAGCTACTATTATTATTTTATTTAAAATTTTACTTTTTTGTTTAATCTTTTTAGCACTTTTTCGTGATGTTTTCATATCTCACCTCTTTTCAATCAGTATAATATAAAAAAAAGACTAGGTCAATTGAATAAAATTTATAAAACGGGGTATATAAGTATAAGAAGAGAAAAAGAGGTTAGTCATGAATAATGTTTTACTGATAAATAGAATAATTCCTACAATTGATGACGATAGAATTTGCAACATTACTTTTGTAATTGCAGACATGCATTTACAAGAA
>NZ_JAGYZD010000043.1 GCF_018371055.1 Finegoldia magna
AATGAAACTTATCAAAGGAGCTTACGCAGTTGTGTTGTGCTTGAAAGATAAGCTTGTAGCATTTCGTGATCCTTTGGGAATTAGACCTCTTGTTATGGGGAAAAATGATGAAGATGTCATGTTTGCATCAGAAAATGCGGCTGTAGAAATAGTTGGAGCAACTGAAATCAGAGATGTAAAACCTGGAGAAATTGTCGTTGTAGACAAAGAAGGAGCCAATTCTTCAATGTATTCTGATGGAAATGAACCACGCCATTGTTTCTTTGAATATGTTTATTTTGCAAGAGAAGATGCAACTTTGGATGGAACTAATGCGTACAATTTCAGAAGAAGATGCGGAGAATATTTGTCAGAAGAATCTCCATGTGATGTCGATTTGGTAGTTCCAGTTCCAGATTCTGGGATTCCATCAGCGATAGGTTTTGCACAAAAAACGGGCATTCCTTACGCACAAGGTTTGGTTAAAAACAGATACATGGGTAGAACTTTCATCAAGCCAACTCAAAAAGAAAGAGAAATGGCTGTTAAATTGAAACTAAATCCACTAAGACATGTATTAAAAGGAAAGAGAGTTGTACTTATAGATGATTCCATTGTAAGAGGAACTACAAGCGCTAATTTGATTCAAAGAATTAGAGAAGCTGGTGCGACAGAAGTTCACATGAGAATCACATCGCCACCTGTAAAATTCCCTTGCTATTACGGAATTGATACTCCTTCCAGAAAGCATTTGATTGCAGCGAACATGGATATCGAAGCTATCCGTGAAAAAATCGGGGCAGATAGCTTAGCGTTTATTTCTATGGAAGGAATGATAAAATCGAGCAGCGACAAAATGGACAAATTCTGTAAGGCTTGTTTTGATGGAGATTATCCAGTAGATCCGATAGTTATATAGGTGATTAAATGAATATTGCAGTTTTTATTTCAGGTACTGGTACCAATTTGAAAGCTCTGTTGGATGCAAAAAAAGACAATTATTTCAAAAGCGATATTGTTGTTGTGGTTAGTAACAAAAATGCAGCTGGTCTTGGTTTTGCGAGAGATTTCAACGTGGATACTTTGGTTTCAAAAGATGACGAAGAAATCATAAATTGTTTAAAATCAAAAAACGTAGATTTGATCGTGTTGGCAGGTTTCTTGCCTAAAATTTCAAAGAGAATTATAAATGAGTTTACAATTGTAAATATCCATCCATCATTGCTTCCAAAATACGGTGGTAAGGGATGTTATGGAATCCATGTTCACGAAAAAGTTTTTGCTAATAAGGAAAAAACTAGCGGTGCAACTGTGCATTTCGTGAATGAAAAATTAGACGATGGAGATATTTTACTTCAAAGGTCTGTGGATATTTCTGATTGTAAATCGGAAGATGAGATAGCAAAGAAAGTTTTGAGAATAGAACATGGCATTTTGAAAGATGCTATAAAAAAATTGGAGGAGAGTTCATGCGCGCATTAATTTCACTAACGGATAAGACAAATGTTGGTAAGTTAGCAAAAAGTTTACAAGAATTGGGATATGAAATCATATCTACAGGTGGTACTTACAAGGAAATCGAAAAATCTGGAGTAAATGTAATAGACATCTCCAAGGTTACAAATTTCCCTGAAATTTTGCAAGGCAGAGTGAAGACTTTGTCACCATACGTTCACGGTGGAATTTTGTACAAGAGAGATAATGATGAACACAAGAAAACTGTAGAAGAATTGAACATTCAACCAATCGACATTGTTGTGGTTAATTTGTACGATTTCCAAAACGCTTTAAAAACTGGTGACCACGACAACATCGTTGAAAACATCGATATCGGTGGTCCAACTTTGATAAGAAGTGCTGCGAAAAATTACAAGGATGTTTTGGTTGTAACAGATCCTTCTGATTACGACGAACTTATCGACAGATTGAAAAACGACAACGTGGAAAATTCATACAGAGAAAAACTAGCAATGAAGGCTTTTAGTTTGACAGCTTACTACGATTCTGTTATTTCAAGATATTTCCAAGAACAAGTTGGAGAACGCAGCAAATACAGAACTTTTGGTTTCAAAAAAGAAGACGAACTTAGATACGGAGAAAACTCACATCAAAGTGCAAATCTTTACATAGACCCATTTGTAAATGGCAAATTGACTGATTGCGAAGTTATTCATGGCAAAGCAATGAGCTTCAACAATTACAACGATTTGAATGTTGCAGTGGAATTAGCTGACGAATTGGGAGAAAATTCTTGTGTTGCATTGAAGCACCAATCACCATGCGGCGTTGCCATTGCAGACAGCGTTTCAGAAGCTTACCACAAGGCTTACTTGGCAGATTCAACTTCGATCTTCGGTGGAATTATCGCCATCAATGGAGTTGTAGACGAAAAATGTGCCGAAGAAATGAGCCAAATTTTCTTGGAAATTATAGCTGCCAAGGATTTCGACGAAAAAGCGCTTGAAATTTTAACTAAAAAGAAAAACATCAGACTTGTTAAGATAAAATTCGACAACGATTCAGTAAAAGAAGACATTAAGTATTTGAATGGAAAAGTTTTAATCCAAGACAAAGACTTCGGTGTTGACGAATACAACATAGTTACTAATGAAAAACCAAGTGATGAAGACAAAAAAGATTTGGAATTTGCTATGAAGGTGGTTAAATTCACAAAATCAAATGCAATTGTACTAGCAAAAGATTCTCACACTTTGGGAATTGGTGGAGGACAAACATCTAGGATTTGGGCGTTGGAAAACATAGCCAACAATCACCCGGACGTTGATTTTACTGGATGCGTATTGGCATCAGATGCTTTCTTCCCATTTTCTGATTGCGTAGAATTTGCACACAAATTAGGAGTAAAAGCTATTATTCAACCAGGTGGAAGTATCAAAGACCAAGACTCCATCGATAAATGCAATGAGTACGGAATTAGCATGGTGTTCACAAAAAACAGACATTTCAAACATTAAAAATTGGGAGGTTTTATGAAAATTTTAGTTGTAGGTTCAGGTGGCAGAGAGTTCGCGCTTGGACGTAAAATAAAATCTTTTGATGAAAATAGGAAAGTTTTCTTCGCACCAGGAAATGCTGGAACTGAAGATATCGGAGAAAACGTAGATATTCAAGCAGATGATTTGCAAGGTCTGATTGAATTTGCAAAGAAAAATGAAATAGACTTCACAGTTGTTGGCCCTGAAAATCCATTGTGCGACGGAATTTCAGATTTGTTCGAAGAAAATGGTCTTAAAATATTTGGACCTGTAAAAAAAGCCGCTGAATTTGAAAACTCAAAATCATTTACGAAAAAATTCTTGGAAAAATACGACATCAAAACAGCGAAGTATTTGGAAAGCAAATATTATGATGAGTCTTATGATTTTGCAAATAAATTGTTGGAAGAAAATGGCAAAGTTGTCGTTAAAAGAGATGGCCTTGCAGCTGGAAAAGGCGTCTACATTGTAGATAATTCTGATGATTTGAAGAAAATCTTAAAAGATGTACTAGAAAAAGACAACATGGTTGTCATCGAACAATTCCTCGACGGATTTGAGATGAGTTTGTTGTGCTTTACAGATTCAAAGACGATTCTTCCGCTTCCAACTGCGAAGGATCACAAGAAGATTTTTGAAAGAGAAATGGGAGCCAACACTGGCGGCATGGGAACTTACGCTCCAAATGTCGAAGCAGAAGTGTTCGTAGATAAAATCAAAAATAGCGTATTGGACAAAATTCTCACAGGATTAAAAGAAGAAAACATTGATTTCAGAGGATTGTTGTTCATTGGATTTATGATAACAGACGATGGAATTTACGTTTTGGAATTTAACGCGAGATTTGGAGATCCTGAAACTCAAGTTGTGCTTGAACTTATCGACAATGATTTGTTGGATATTATGATGAAAACAAGTGAAGGAAAATTATCCGATGTCGATTTGAAAATAAATGACAACAAGGCGCTTTGCGTTGTTCTAAGTGCTGGTGGATATCCAGAAAGTTACGACAAGAATGATGAGATTACAATTTCTGATATGGATAGTTATGTTTTCCATGCAGGAACGAAAAAAATCGACGGCAAAATCGTCACAAATGGTGGCCGTGTGTTAAATATTGTAAATTCTAAAAAGAATTTTGATGATGTTATTAAGGCTTGTTATGAAGATATAGAAAAGGTGGATTTTAAAAACATGTATCACAGAACTGATATTGGTCCTAGAGTTAAAAGAGTTTATGTCAGGAAAAAAGACGAATACGATTATGAATCTAAGGAAAAGAAAAAGCAAATTGAAAACTTACTTGGAATTGATTTGGATAAATTTGTAATTTACAAGAGATACGATTTGGAAATTAGCGATGATAATTTGAGAAAAATTGTCGACACAGTTCTTAGCGAAAAATCTGTAGACGATGTGTTCTACGGAGAAGATGCGTTGAAATTACAAGCTGATATGAAAAACGCAATCGCTGTGGAATATTTGCCAGGTCAGTTTGACCAAAGAAAACAAGGTGTGCTTGACACATTGAGTTTGATTTTGGATGATAAGGTGGATTGTAAGACATCGACAGTTTACGAAATCGAAGGCGCTAACAAAGAAGATTTGGAAAAAATCGAAAAATATTTGGTAAATCCTGTTGACAGCCACAAGGTTAATTTGCTTGGTATTCCAACAACTTTGAAACAAGAAAATCCTAAGAATTTGGAAAACGAAACATACGATGGTTTCAGAGATATGAAAGATGATGAGCTTCAAAAATTCGTCGACGATCACTCATTGGCGATGAATGACGAAGATTTGAAATGCATCAGAGATTATTTCAAATCGGAAGACCGAGATCCTAACGAAACAGAAATCAAGATTTTGGATACTTACTGGTCAGACCACTGTAGACACACAACTTTCAACACTTTCTTGGATATTGAATTCAATGCAAAGACTAAACTTGACGAAGCAATTCACAACAGTTTTGAAGAATATTTGAAAGTTAGAGAAGAATTAAAAATAGAGAAACCAATCAATCTTATGAGTTTTGGAACGATTTTGTCCAAATATATGAGAAGCAAAAACGAGTTTGATGATTTGGAAATTTCATCTGAAATCAACGCTTGTTCTGTTAAAATCAAAGTTCGTGTAGAAGTAAATGGCGCCTATGAAACTAGAGATTATTTGTTGATGTTCAAAAACGAAACACACAATCACCCAACAGAAATCGAACCATTCGGTGGCGCAAGCACTTGTTTGGGTGGAGCAATCAGAGACCCACTAAGCGGTAGAGCATTCGTTTACCAAGCTATGAGAATTACAGGAGCAGGTAATCCTCTTACTTCATTGGAAGATACGATGGATGGAAAGCTTCCACAAATAAAAATCACACAAGAAGCTGCGAAGGGATATTCTTCTTACGGAAACCAAATTGGTTTGGCAACTGGATTTGTAGATGAGATTTATCATGACGGATATGTTGCTAAGAGATTGGAATGTGGAGCTGTAATGGCAGCTGCGCCAATTGAAAATGTCAAAAGAATTGAACCTGAAAAAGGAGACATCGTAATCTTACTTGGCGGAAGAACTGGACGTGACGGAATTGGTGGAGCGACAGGTTCTTCAAAGAGTCACAAAGTTACAAGTATCAAAACAGAATCTGCACAGGTTCAAAAAGGTAACGCACCTGAAGAAAGAAAAATCCAAAGACTTTTCAGAATTCCTGAACTTGCAAGTTTAATCAAAAAATGTAACGACTTTGGAGCAGGTGGAGTGAGCGTTGCGATTGGTGAGCTTCACGATGGTGTAGATATTTATTTGGACAGAGTTCCGTTGAAATACAAAGGTCTTAAACCATTTGAAATTGCTATCAGTGAATCACAAGAAAGAATGGCATGTGTAATAGCTAAGAAAGATTTGGAAGAATTTGTAAAATACGCAGACGCAGAAAACATCGAAACGACTGTTGTTGCAGACATCACAGACACTAACAGAATGAGAATGTTCTACGACGAAGATTTGATTGCAGATATCAGCTACGATTTCATCAACACAAATGGTTCAGACAGAAACGCTGAAGTTGAAGTTGTATCAGAAGATGTTCCAGAAATTTTGACTGGAAAATCAGACGATGCCGACAAGTTATACGAAAAAGTAAAACAACTTAACATCACATCCAAGAGAGATTTGATCGAAATGTTCGACTCCACAATCGGAAGAAACACTGTTATCAATCCAATGGGTGGTAAATTACAATTGAATCCATCACAAGCGATGGTTGCAAAGATTCCAACAATGGATGGAGTTATGAAAACTGTATCTATGATGAGTTACGGATTTGACGCTGATTTGTCGGAACAATCTCAATACTTGGGAGGATACTACGCAGTTGTAGAATCAATCAGTAAACTAATCGCATTGGGTTCTGACAAAAACTTAATCAGATTGACATTCCAAGAATATTACGAAAAAATGCTAGACAAAAAAATCTGGTCCAAACCATTGAAGGCATTACTTGGTGCATTCACTGTTTCCAAACATTTCAAAGCAATGCCAATCGGTGGAAAAGACAGTATGAGTGGAAACTTCGAGGATATCAAGGTTCCACCAACTATGATTTCATTTGCAGTGACACACGAAGATGTGGACAACATAATTACGAATGATTTGAAAGGTAAAGGCAAAATCGGTCTTGTCAAAACTGTTTACGAAGAAGACGGAACATTGAACCTTGAAAAATTGGAAGAAAATTTCGATTTTATCACAGAGCAAATCAGAAAGAAAAATATTATTTCTGCGATTGCATTGGATAAGAAAGGATTGTTGGCAAATATATTCGAACAATCTGTAGGAAATACTGGTTTTAATATCAAACACGATAATTTGTACAACCCAATGTACGGAAGTTTCGTAGTTGAATATATTGAAGACGACGAAAATATCGAACACATTGGTGATTTTGCAGATGAAATTATCGTAAATGATGTTAAATTAGATTCAGAAAAGTTACTAGAAGGCTACACTACAGTTTTAAATAAAGTATTCACACCAAAAGAAAAAATCGAATACAAACCAATAGAAAACAAAAAAATCGAACAACGTAGAATGAAATCCAAGAAACCAACTGATGCACCTCACGTTGTAATCTTGGCAGCTCCTGGAACAAACTGTGAATGGGATACATTGAATGCGTTCAAAGAAAATGGAGCAGATGGAGAAATTGTTCTATTCAAAAACAGAAACCAAGAAGATATATTGAATTCTATTGATGTTTTGGCTGAAAAAATTAGAAAAGCGCAAATATTTGCCATTCCTGGAGGTTTTTCACTAGGAGATGAGCCAGATGGATCAGCTAAGTTCTTGGCAAATATTCTAAGAAATGAGAAAATAAGTAGTGCGATAGATTATTTGTTGAACGAAAACGACGGATTGGTAATTGGAATTTGCAACGGATTCCAAGCTTTGGTGAAGACTGGACTACTTCCTTATGGAAAAGTTACATCACCACAAGAAGACGATCCAAACTTGACATTCAACACAAACAGAAGACACATTGCGACATTTGTAGACACTTTGTGCTTGACTAATAACAGCCCTTGGACAAATGGAATTGACTTGAACAAGACTTACAGAATGCCGATTTCACACGGTGAAGGAAGATTTGTAATCAAAGAAGACAAACTCCAAGAACTTTTAGATAATGAACAAGTTTTCTCTGCTTACAAAATCTCTCCAAACGGATCAGACTACAATATCGAAGGAATTTTATCCAGAGATGGTAAGATTTTGGGAAGAATGTGTCACACTGAAAGAATCGCAGATGATTTGTACAAAAATATTTATGATATCGACAAGCAAAATATTTTTAGAAATGCAGTAGAATACTTCAAGGAGAAATAATGAACAACGATATTTACCAAAGTCCATTAAACACGAGATACGCAAGCCACGAAATGAGCCACAATTTCAGCTCTCAAGTTAAGTTTGAAACTTTCAGAAGATTGTGGTTGGCATTGGCGAAATCTGAAAAAGAATTGGGACTTAATATTACAGACGAACAAATAGAAGAATTGCAAACTCACATTTCAGACATTGACTTTGATAAGGCTGCTGAATACGAAAAAGTTCTTCGTCATGATGTAATGGCTCACGTGAAAACATACGGAGAAGTGTGTCCAAACGCAGCTGGAATTATCCACTTGGGAGCGACAAGCTGCTATGTAACTGATAACACGGACATTATCGTGATGAGAAATGCTCTTGAAATCGTAGAGAAAAAGTTAGCGATTTTGATTAAACACTTGTCTGATTTTGCGATTAAATACAAAGATTTGCCAACACTTGGCTACACTCATTATCAACCAGCACAATTAGTGACTGTTGGAAAGCGTGCTACTTTGTGGATTCAAGATTTCCTTATGGATTTGGAAGAAGTCATTTACAGAAAAGAAAATTTGAAATTGAGAGGGGTAAAGGGAACTACTGGAACTCAAGCATCATTTTTGAAACTTTTCGACAATGACCACGACAAAGTAAAACAATTGGAAAAGAAAATCGTAAAAGAAATGGGATTTGACAGCGCAGTTAGCGTGAGTGGACAAACATACACAAGAAAAATCGACTACCATGTGCTTCAAGTTCTATCATCAATCGCACAATCAGCTCATAAAATGACAAATGACATCAGACTTTTGCAAAACAGAAAAGAATTGGAAGAACCGTTTGAAAAGACACAAATCGGTTCATCGGCGATGGCTTACAAGAGAAATCCAATGAGATGCGAAAGAATCTCATCGCTTTCAAAATACGTGATGAGTTTGGTTCAAAATCCACAATTTGTGGCTAGTACTCAATGGCTTGAAAGAACGTTGGACGACTCTGCGAACAAGAGAATGAGTGTTCCAGAAAGCTTCATGGCTGTGGATAGTATTTTGGAAATAGCAATCAACGTTACAGACGGACTTGTTGTTTACGAAAACCAAATCAAAGCACACGTTAATGAAGAATTACCATTTATGGCGACTGAAAACATATTGATGGAAGCTGTGAAACGTGGCGGCGACAGACAAGAACTTCACGAAAAAATCAGAGAATATTCAATGGTTGCAGGTAGAAGAGTAAAAGAAGAAGGACTAGACAACAATTTATTAGAATTATTGGAAAAAGACGAAGCTTTTAATCTTAACAAAGACGATTTGAATTCACTTTTAGATGGCAAACTTTACATTGGAAGATGCCCAGAACAAGTGGTTGAATTTATCGAAGAAGACGTCAAACCAGTTATTTCAAAATACAACACAGAATACTCTGTTGATTTGAAAGTTTAAAAATATTAGAAATGCACATGGCTTAGTAGGCTGTGTGCATTTTTTTAGTTGATTATATTAAATTTATACGATACAATGAATTCAAATATAATTAGTAGGTGAAATATGGAAAAATTTAAGAAAATATTTTTGATAGTCCTATTGATAGCATTGACAGTCGGATTAATGGTATTTGTTCCGTACGATTCAATCAGAAATTTGGTACAAAAATCCGGCCCATGGGGAGCGGTTGTGTATATTTTATTGTTCACAATACTTCCAATTGGTTTCTTCCCAGTGCCAGCATTAGCGTTAATCGGAGGAGTTAGCTTCGGACTTGTTAAGGGAAGTATTTACACAGTTATTGGAGCAGCTATGAATTGCTTGCTTATGTTTGAACTTTCTAGAAAAATCGGACACGATTATGTTGTTAAGATGATTAATGAAAAATTCTCCGAAAAAAATAGGGACAGAATACTAAATGCACCAGATTCAAAACTGTTTACTTTGTTGTTTATCTTCAGACTTATTCCACTTATTCCATATAATCTTATAAATTACGGATTTGGACTTACAAATATAAGTTTATCGAAGTACATGCTAGCATCGGTTTTGGGAATAATTCCTGGAACACTTGTGTATTTGAATTTGGGGGATAAAGTGTTAAATGTAGGATCCAAGGAATTCTACCAAGCGATTATTTTGGTAGTAGGACTTACTGTTGTGAGCTTGATAATGGCTAAAATAATCGACAAAAAAGACAAG
>NZ_JAGYZD010000323.1 GCF_018371055.1 Finegoldia magna
AATCAAATATTTATAAATAGATTTTGCTTCTCCTCTGGTAATTCTGTGTTCTTCTCCATTTAATTCCACAGCTTTTCCTTCGAAATAATCAACCGTTGCGCTTCTTGGACGTTGTGTCAATTCATCTTTCAATTCTTTTTGAAATCCTGATACAAAATCCCTGTAGCTTTCACTAGCAATAACAGTAAGCTTGTTAATCTGATGAACCATCGCTCTCCCAATCGACTGTTCATCCATACGAAAACCATTCTGGTCGACGCAAAGTCTAAGTCCTCTTCCAACCTCTTGTCTTTTCATAGTCGTAGAACTGCCTTGTTTCAAAGTACAAATCTGAAAAACATTAGGATTGTCCCAGCCTTCACGCAAAGCAGAGTGCGAGAAAATAAACCTAGTAGGTTCATCAAAACTCAAAAGTCTTTCCTTGTTTTTCAATATCAAATCATACGCAGAAATATCATCAGAAAACTCATGACCACGCTTCACATTGCTATTTACAGACCTACCATTCTTATCGATACTAAAATATCCCTTATGAGTATCCTTCTCACTAATTTCATTCAAATATTTTTGATAAGGAGTGTCAAATATTGTACGGTATTCATTCAACACCGAAATATATTCTTTTTCAAAAATTTGACCATACTCACCCAAGATTTCTTCGCCATCATCGTCATATTGCCTGTATTTTGCAACCTCATCTATAAAAAACAACGACAACGTCTTAATCCCTCTATTAAAAAGCTCTTGTTCCTTTTCAAAATGCGACTTAATAGTCTCTCTTATTTGAACACGTCGAATATCCTTCTCAGTAACATCTCCTGTTACCTCGCCCTTTTTAATAACCTCTCCATTGACAAAACTAACAGTTGAATCAATCGGATTAATCTCAGAAACTCGATAACCCTTGTACTGCTCCATATTGTTCGACAATTCATACAAATTATCATCCACAGACACAATCCTAGTCTCTCTGTTGATTGATTTCTTGTAAGCTATTTCGAACTCAATTCTAGCTCTTGGAGGATCCTTCGGTGACAATATAATGCTATCCAAATACAAATACTTGTCAGTTCCTCTGAAATTTTTCACCTGAAAACCCTTGACCTCAATTTTCTTAACCAACTTTTGGTTGTAAGCATCCACGCAGTCCAACGCATACACCAAATTGTGTTGGTTCTTGTGAGTAGCAGAATAATTCAACGTAAATAAAGGATTGAAATTCTTCAAAGCTTTTTGTGTAGCTTTCCCACCCATTTTTTGAGGCTCATCCAAAATCAAAATAGGATTATTGGCAGCGATAACATCAATAGGACGTCTGGATTGGAACTCGTCACGCTTACTGTAAATAATTCTCGACTCCTTGCTCCTTCCGCCTTCCTTTAAAGAAGTATTAAAAGCCTGCATATTAATAATCATTACATTAATACCAGAATTACTAGAAAAAGCATCCAACTGATTCAAATTCTTGCTATTATATACGAAA
>NZ_JAGYZD010000324.1 GCF_018371055.1 Finegoldia magna
GAAAAACTAAGTCCATGAGCTTGATTAGGATTGTGATATGGATCTTGACCTAAAATCACAACCTTACAATCTTCAAATGGAACTAATTTCAACGCTTCAAAAATATAATTCATATCAGGATATACCCTGTAATTTTGATAATCGTGTATCAAAACTTCTCTTATTTTTTTATAATAATCCTTGTTCCATTCATCTTTTAATAAATCATCCCAACTATTTCCAATACTAACACTCATTATTTCTGTCCTTTTAAACTAAATATCACAAGTAAAATACAAGATACTACAACAGCTATATCTGCAACATTGAATACTGGAAAATCGTAATTAAAAGGTAATCGTACAGAAATAAAATCGATGACATAACCTCTGAAAATTCTGTCAATAAGATTTCCCAATGCTCCTCCAAGAAGTAGCCCGTATATTACTTTCTCAAAACTAACCAAACTTTTGTAATTCTTAAAAATATACACAATTACAAATCCAATTATTAGTAATGTTATTATCATTAAAATAATTTTCTTATTTTCAAGAATTCCAAATGCCGCTCCTCTATTCTCAAGGTAAGTAAGCTTCAAAAATTTATCAAAAATGATAATATCCCCTTCTTTTAGAGAAATTGCCATGTATTTTGTTAAATGATCCAAGCCAATTACCAAAATCATCATTAAAATAGTAACCATTTTTACTCCTAAATGTATTTAATATATTTTATTCTCAATTTGTCTTTTTTTGTGCTTCCCAAATATTCTAAAAGCCTGTATCTACCATATCCTCTTATTGAAACAAGAGAATTTTCTTCAACTGATTTGCTTGTATTGGATATTACTTCATAATTAAGCTTGATTTTCTTGTTTTTTATCATTATCTGAGCATCTTTCCTGGAAATATTTGCCATCTCAGAAACCAAGCAATCCAATCTTTCTGAATTAATAATTCCTGTAAATGATTTAAACATTTCTTCATCTTTTTCTATATTTTCTTCAATAATTGATGTCGAAATATTGAACTTTTTTATCTTGGTCAAATTAAAATTCAAAAATTTAATCATCGTATTTGTAGCGCAAAGATAAAATCTTTTATTATGAGTAAAAATATCTCCAATTTTTTCACGATTAATTCCTAAATTCAATACAGCCCCTAAAATATCTCTGTGGGTTATTTCTTGATCAGTCTGTATTTCCAAAAGACCAATGTAATCGAACATATTGATATATTCTTCTGAGTAGCAATATCTATCCCACATTATAATAATCTTATTTTCACAATTTACAGGACAATTTGTAACCATATATCCTACATCAGTCTCTGTGTTCAAAATTGAAGTAGCATACTCTATTTCTTTTGGATTCATGAAATCAGTTGCATAAATAGTTTTTGTCCTTTTAACTGAAATAAGACTATCAATAAATCTATCGATAGTCTTTTTAATTTCTATATCTTGAATGTAATTTAATTCATAACTCATTTTAAACCAA
>NZ_JAGYZD010000044.1 GCF_018371055.1 Finegoldia magna
TCCGATTTTTCCTCTTAATCCCGCAGTACCAAATTCTAATGATTTGTAAAATCTATCTTTTATTTCTTCATCATTATCTTTTATTGACATCAATTCTTGTCTTGTTTCTACGTCGTAAGACTCATCGTTTAACCACTCATTATATACTTTTAAATAATCCATAAAAACCTCCTATTGATAATAAATTAAACCTTTATACAAAGATTTTTCTTTAAACCATTTTTCTAAATCATATACTCTCTTCTCGCCCCAATTTGAACATTCTATCTTCCAGCTTTCATCGTAATAAATCGCTGTAATAGTTACCCAATGAAATTTTACATCGGGATTTTTGTGATTTAAAGTAAGCATCAAAACTGGATATCCATTTGCTATTGCACCAATAATGTATGTTACGATGTTTCTGATTTTCCAAGTAAAATTATAATTTTGTGCTACCAAGCTCATACCGTTTTTCTTAGCGTACTTTCTAATACCATTATTCATCGGAAACAAAAAAGGTACACCGTATATTTTGGGCTTAACAAATGTAGAAATCTTATCTGCAAATTTTATATAATCAGTCTTATTTATCGGAATTCCGATAAAATTTTCTGGAACTAACTTAGCATATTCTTTTTTTGTATTTGCAATGTAGATAAGGAAATTTGTGATGGCAATTACTGAACAACCTTTTTTAGTAAGATAGTTTGAATGCAAAACATCTTCAAACCATTGTTGATCTCCACCAAAGAAGCCTTCTATACTCAAAATTTTATCTACATCTTTAAGTTCATATCTAGTATCCATTATTTCTCCATACTTATTGAATATACCCCGCTTTTTCTCGCATCAATCAAAATTAAATCATCAGTTATTTCTTGTTTAACTATCTTGTCTTGAAAAACTTTAGTACACTTTTTAAAACCACTAAAATAATCGTTCAAGTCAAATTCAAATTTATCTCCAGAGTTAATAAAAATCAAAAGAAAGCCAACATCATTTTGAATACTAAAACTTATGCAATAATCATTTACATCGTAAAATTTAATTCTTTTTCTTATTTCTTCATCTTTTATTATACTAAATTCCGAATGCATTTTCCTAAATTCGATTAGCGATTTTACATATTGGTAAACTTCTTCATTATCTTTTTTTAATTTCCAATCTACTGCATTAACCTCTAAAGGCAAATTGTAAGTGTTTTTGAATAGCGATTTACTTCTCAAAAATTCATTCCCACAGTGAAAAAAAGGAATGCCCTGACTGAACATTATTAAATCAAAACAAAGTTTAGTGGAAGTCTTAATATCTGCATTTGTTTTAAGTAATTTATCTTGAAGAATCAAATTATCATGAGAATTAAAGTAGTTTATGGTTTCATTTGTGTTTTTGCAAAAGCCTTGAATTTTTTGGTTATAATAAACAGATCCGCAAATTCCCGCTTCCAAACTACCTTTGTCCATATTTCCTTGTACAAAACCGATGGAACTATCATCATTATCGCCCTTTATTGCATTTCTAAAAAATGGATTGAAAAACGCAAAATCCTTGCCTTTTTGCAAACCAAAAGTCGTCCTTTTATCTTTTGATAATGGAGAATCATCTGCAATCCAAGGCTCTCCGTAAATTATAACATTTTCATCTTTTCGTCTTAATTTTTTTACAATTTCGTAAGTTGTTTTTAAATCAATTAGTGCCATCAAATCAAATCTAAATCCATCGATGTGAAACTCTTTTTGATAGTAAAGTAAGCTATCAATTATGAAATTCCTAACGAACTCATCCTCAGTATTTAATTCATTTCCGACTCCTGAACCATTTGTAAAATCACTATTTTCATCACGTCTATAAAAACGAGGATAAATCAGATTAAAAGGATGAGATTTATTCCTAAAAGTGTGATTATATACGACATCCAAGATCACACCGATATTATTTGCATGTAATGCTTGAATCATTTTTTTGAATTCAATAATTCTATTCTTGGGATTTTCTGGTTCAGTAGAAAAACTTCCCTCAATACAATTATAATTTTCTGGATTGTATCCCCAATTGTAATTATCTTGTGCATAATTTTCTGAATTTCTCTCATCGACACCTACAAAATCAAACACAGGCATCAAATGAACATGTGTAATTCGTAAATCTTTCAGGTGATTTATTCCCGAAACATCATTGTCCGAAACTAATCCCAAAAATTTTCCTCGTAAGTTTTCTTGGACTTCGCTTGATGAATCAGAAGAAAAGTCTTTAACAGATAATTCATAAATTATAGCATCATTTCTATTTGATACTTCATATTTTTCATCTTGAAACCCTTTAGGATTTGTAGATTGCAAATCAACTACACAAGATTTTAGGCTGTTGATTGAACAAGCTTTACAAAACGGATCTACAATTTCATACTTATCATCAATTTGATACTTATAGTAAACCCCATCTAAATTCCCTTCAACTTTGACTTCGAAGTATTCTCCAACTTTTTTCATATCAATTGAAGTGTATCTTACATCATCGTAATTTTCGTACAATAATAATTTGACATTATTTATTTCAGGAGCAAAAAGATTAAAAACTGTATAATCTTTATTGTAATTAAATCCTAACTCATACATTCATAACTCCCAAACTATTTATATAATCAATACCAAATTTTTTCGATATTTTAATATTTCTAATCACTTTTTCATTCCATTTACATTCATCCAAGTACATTTTTTGAATTGTATCATTCAATTCTACAAAATTATCCAATGATTTTATAACATTAAAACTGTCGTCGTACTTCTTTATTAAGTTCAAAATCACAAAAAATTCATCAATAACTTTTTGATTTTTCAATTTATCAATATTTTGTAAAATGAAATTCATTGCAGTAGATTCGTTAACTTCCAATCTACCTTCATCAAATTTGAAAACTCCTGAATTATTATCTATTTGATACACATTTTGATAAACGCTATTGTCACTAGCGACTATTATTGCTGCGTTATTCATGAAAGCGTAAGGATAAGTGTTAGAAACATCAAAGTTTTTGTAAGGTATATAATTAAAAACATCGCAAGCTTTAGCAAAATCTGGAACTTGGTCTAACATAATATTCTCTACAAAAACAAGTTTAATTTTTTCTTGTATATATTTATCTGAATTTATTATTTTTGACAATCCAGCGCATAAGCTAATAGTTTTCTTGCAAAACAGATAATCAAATGAACTCATGCCTCCTATAAAAAATGTTGTCGAAGTAATTGTTACGTTAACGTTATCTTTTAGTTTTAGATACAAATACAAGATATACAAAACATTCATCACTTGTCTTTTTCCTTCGTGAAAATCCGTTAGTTGCATATTAAAAATACTTTTCGCATTCACATTTTTTAAGTTGTATTTTGTAATTAAATTTTTCTTGTAAATTAATTTTTCTTCAAACAAGTTTTCCTTTTGAATATCATTCCCAAATAAGTTTTCGTTAAATCCATAAGTTTCTACTGATATTTTTCTCGCAATATTTTCATTAATATTAACAAATTCGCTTTTTGACAAAAATCTTTTCTGATATTCAGATCCAACGCTAATTTTTTTGGACATAAAAGCTAGTATATTAAAACAATCCAAGTAATTTTCTTGAATAATTTCTGGAAAACCGTTCATTAAAGCTTTTTCATTTAATTGTTGAATAATATTCTTCATGCTTTCATTTTGATACAAATAATTCAAATCCATTTTTTCAAATGATTCTCTGTGTAAATTGATGTTATAGTATCGAAAAATTTTTGTGCATTTTTTAAAACTTTGTTCAAAATCAAATCCTAAGTCCATGAACTTTTGCATAAACTGAATTATCACCAAAGCCATGTTAGTTTCAATTATGTTTATTTGAATATGTTCTTCTATTTCGTTCGTTTTATTAAAAATCTTTAGCTCATCATTAAAAATATCCTCAATTATAGATTCCGATAAAAATTTTTGTTGCAGAAATTTAACATATTTCCCAAATTCATTAATTTCTGGAGTATAAACAAATTGTCGAATTGAGTTGAGTTTATTTTCTTGACTGTAAATGTCTTCTAATTTCCCACATATAAAATTCTCATAATTAAGATTAGGATTTGCTTTTGGTACAAATAATCTTACAAAACTAACGTTGTTTCCTAAATAAGGAATGTCGTGAATTTGTGATTTTACTCTATTATTTTCTATTTCCAAATCATATTCATTTAACCTTTTGAAAACAACGCTGGTTTTCGGCCCGTGAAACGTCGTTTCGATTTGATTATCTTCTACTATTTTCTGTTTGAATTGAGAATTTTTGTAGAAAATAGAATATGCCTTGCAAAACTTACCTTGGTTACTAATTCTCTCAAACAAATCAACTGAAAATCTTCCTATATAACTTTGCCCCAAGTGTAAATCATTTTCGAAATTTACTACATCCCCATATTTTTCACCTAGAATGTGTTGGATAGATTTTTTCAAATTAAGTTTTTCTATATAATGTTGAAACAAATTTTCTAGCATTAATTCAAATGAAACAATGTAGAATCTCTGTGTTTTGTCTCTATAAATATCATTATAATTTTCAGAAATAATGTCTTTTATGACATCATTTAAAGCAATTCTGATTTCAAGTACACTTGCACTTTGAAGATCAACCAATGAATTATATGATAATTTAACTGTCAATAATTTTCTTAGTTGTTCTTCTAAAATAGCTATCATTTAATTAGCTCCTCGTAAAGTTTAATGTATTCCTTTGCTGATTGTTCCCAATCATTTTTAGAATTCATTGCGTGTTCTTGAATTACTTTAAAATCATCATTGTAATAAAAAGATATTGCTCTTCGTAATGTATACAAAAAGTCGTGTGCATTTATATTAGTAAACGAAAATCCATTGCCTTCTTTGGTGAATTCATTAAATGATTGAACTGTATCTCTCAATCCTCCAGTTTCACGTACTACAGGAATAGTTCCATATCTCATTGCAATTAATTGAGATATTCCACAAGGTTCAAATACTGATGGCATCATCAAAAAATCTGCTCCAGCGTATATTTTGTGTGACTCTTCGTTATTATAATAAATATTAGCCTTTAATTTATCGGGAAATTTCCATTCATAGTATTTGAACATTTCTTCATAAGAATATTCTCCTGTTCCCAAAATTATCACTTGAACATCTTCTGTTGTCAAAAACTCATCCATGATGTATCTAACAAGCTCTAAGCCTTTGTTTTCAACTAATCTAGTTACCATTGCAAACACTGGAACGTCCTTTTCTTCTAAGCCATACATCCTTTGTAGTGCTTTTTTATTTACAGATTTGTCTTTGATATTTTTCAAGGAATAATTCTTAAATAAATATGGGTCTGTTTGAGGATCCCAAATAGTCGTGTCAATTCCATTTGTAATTCCAGATATTTTGTAGTGATATTGTCTGATTACTCCGTCTAATCCTTCTCCGAAGAAAGAATATTTTATTTCATCCGCGTAAGTTTTAGAAACTGTTGTGACTTTATCGCTGAAAACTATCGCGCCTTTCATAAAATTAATTGCATCGTAGAATTTCAATGCATCTTCAGAAAAATACATCGGAGATAGATCAGTTTGCCTCAAAGAATTTGAACTGAAAACTCCCTGATATTTTAAATTATGAATCGTAAAAACTGTTTTTATTGACTCATAGAAAGGATCTCCTTTGGCAAAATCTCGTGCATAGACATTGACCATTGCAGTGTGCCAATCATTAGAATGGATAATATCACAATTAAAGTCGATGTATCGTAACAATTGAACGCAAGCTTTTGAAAAAAACACAAATCTTTCGCAATCATCATTTTCTCCATAAACATTATCTCTATAGAAATAATCTTCATTATCTAAGAAATAAAATTCTACACCTCTATGAACGTATTTAAATACACCAACATAATGATGCTTAAAATCCAAATCTATATAAAAACTTCCTTCAAATTTAAATTTATTTCTATATTCTTCACTTATCAATTTGTACAAAGGGATGACCACTTTTACATCATTGCCTTGTTTTTTCATTTCTATTGGTAAAGTTCCTGCTACATCTGCAAGTCCACCAGTTTTTATAAATGGATCAGCCTCTGCTGCACAATATAATATCTTCATTTACATTCCCCTATTTATCTTCCAAAATTGCGTTCTTTTTTAGTTCATATGGATAATTTGGATTACCAACGGCAGTTACATTTTCTTTGATTAGAACTCCTTTGTCTGTAATCGTATTGACAACTACAGCATTTTTTTCAATAATTGACCTTTCAAAAATCACAGAGTTTTTAATAACCGCACCTCCTTGAATTTCAACACCTCTAAAAATAATCGAGTTTTCTACTTTTCCATCAATTTTAACTCCGTTTGCTATTAGAGAATTTTTCACAGAAGCAGAGTCCCCATATAAAGCGGAAGGTTCGTCTTTTGATTTTGTAAGCAACAGACCATTTTTGAAAAATACATTATTGTAAATATCAGCATTTAACAATTTTAAATTCGCATCATAAAATTGTGTCAAATTTCTAATTACTTCGACATAACCATCAATCATGTACACGCCTATTTTTAATTTATCTAAATTAGAAATAATAACATCAATTAATTCATTGGAATTAGAATTTTTAGCTGCATCGTGAATTAAATCTAAGAAAACTTTCTTTTTCATGTATCCTATATTTGTCATCAAGTTAAATTCATCGTCAATTCCCTGATTTGTTCCTATACTAATCAGATTTCCATCATCATCCAAGTTTAATCTTGTTTCTCCGATGTATAATCCAGTGGCATTATCAACTTCTTTACAGAATAATAATATATCCAAATCTTCTTCGATAAATCTGTCATGTGAAACCGAAAAATCTTCCCTAAATATAACCATAGGATCGTAGAAGTACAGCTCTTCTTCACTAGATCTCAAATAAAAATCTCTAGTTTCATTATATGCTACTATTTCCTTACCTGCATTTTCAAAAGTTGGAGGGAAAATAACAAGTCCATTTCTTCTTCTGTTTAATTCGTAACTTTCACCATTTCCTAAGTGATCTAAAGTTGAACGCATGATTTTTCCACCATATAAAACAACGTTTGAAAATTCATTATTAGCGAAGTTACTCAAAGCGATATCTATAATTCTGTATCTTGCTCCATAAGGAAGCATATATTCAGGTCTAGAATCAGTTAAATATCCAAAATCTTGCCTACTTTTTCCACCGTATATAATTCCAATACAATTTTGCATAATATCCTCCTAGCACTCTTCAATTCCATCTTCGCTAACCAAATAAATTTTGTCAGAATTTTTTTCACCAATCACTTGATTTTCTTCTATAGTCATTGATTCTGCAACCACACAATTGTATAGTTTTGCTCCCTTCTTAATTACTGTATCGCTCAAAATAACAGAATCTTGAATATCTGTATCTTTTTCTACAGTAATAGATGAAAACAAAACAGAATTATTGACATTACCATAAATCAAGCAATTTTCATTGATTAGAGATTTTTTTACTGTTGCAACCTCGTCGACATAATGAGGAGGAAGATTTCTATTCTTTGTGTAAATTCTCCAACTTGTATCGTACAAATCAAGTTTATTATCCGGATTTAATAAATCAAGATTTGCTTGCCAATAACTTCTTACAGTTCCTACATCTTTCCAATATCCACCAAATTTCCATGCAAACACATTCAAGCCATCATCAATTATTTTAGGGATTATGTTCATACCAAAATCGTGTTTGGAATTTTTGTCTTCATTATCTTCTATCAAATATTTTTTCAAAGTGTGCCAGTTAAAAATATAAATTCCCATTGAAGCCAAATTACTCTTAGGATTTGCAGGTTTTTCTTCAAACTCTACAATTTTACCATTATCATCAGTATTCATAATCCCAAACCTACTAGCTTCACTCCAATCAACTTCCATAACTGCAATAGTAAGTTCACTATTTTTTTCTTTGTGATACTTCAAGATTTTATTGTAATCCATCTTGTAAATATGATCCCCGGATAAAATAACCACATATTCAGCATCTAATTCATCCAAATAATTCATATTTTCATAAATTGAGTTTGCAGTACCTTCATACCAGTTACCACCACTTTCAGTAGCAAATGGAGATAAAATCCTTAACCCACCTGAATTTCTCGACAAATCCCAGCTTGAACCATTTCCTAAATGCGAATTCAATTTGAATGGTTTGTACTGAGTTAGAATCCCAACATCTCTAATATCGGAATTTGCAGCGTTACTTAAAGCGAAATCAATTATTCTATATTTTCCGCCAAAAGAAACTGCTGGTTTTGCAACATTTTTAGTCAAAGCTTTGAGTCTTGAACCTTGACCACCAGCTAAAAGCATTGCAACTACTCTATTTCGTGCTTTCATAAGCCCTCCTATTTTTTATTGATATTTCTTAATTTATTTAACTTAATAAACATTGCAGAAAATGGTTCTATATCAACTGAAATAGAAAATTCTCTGTCATTATGCTTTATATTTTTTGAATAATATGGTTTGTTTCTATTCAAATTACCACCGTATTTTTTCATCGAAGAATTAAGTACAACTGAATAAAGAGCGTAATCGTCAACACCAACAGGATAATTTTTTCTTAAAACAGGTGTAAAATTAAATATGCAAATAATTTTCTCATTCTTCGAGTTAATTCTCTCGAAAATTATCAAAGATTCATTTGAATTATTAACATCTTCCCATTGAAATCCTGAGTAACTGCTGTCCAAATCATAAAATTCGTCATTTGTTTGATAGAATTTATTCAAATCACTCATGAATCGTTTTAGTTTTTGATGCTTTTCGTATTCTAAAACTTCCCATGTAACTTCTTTATATTCATTCCACTCATCAAATTGTCCTATATCATTTCCCATGAACAATAGTTTTTTACCAGGATGAGCAAACATAAATGAATATAAAAGTCTAGTTTGATCAAACTTTTCATCGTAAGTTCCTGGCATTTTACCAATCATAGAGTTTTTCATATGCACGACTTCGTCGTGACTAAATGGAAGAATATAATTTTCATTAAAAGCATACATAATAGAAAAAGTTAATAAATTATGATGGTTTTTTCGATAAATTGGGTCAAGTTTCATGTATTTTATAATGTCATTCATCCAACCCATGTTCCATTTAAAATCAAACCCAAGCCCATTTTTTTCTACAGGCTTTGTAACATTTGGCCAAGAAGTAGATTCTTCAGCAATCACAAATACACCAGGGACTTCAGATTTTATTGTTTGATTTAATTTTTTAATAAATTCAATAGCTTCTCTATTTTCTACACTTCCATCTTCATTTCTGATATCTTTTCCTGAAAAATTCAAATAAATCATATATGCAACTGCATCTACTCTTAATCCATCAATATGATAATACTTAAACCAAAATAGTGCCGAGGATATCAGAAAATTAACGACTTCTTTTTTTGAAAAATCAAAGTTCAAAGTACCCCATTGATCATTGTCAGCAAGATACTTATTTGATTTTTCAAATAAATTATTCCCATCAAATTTTCTTAAACCAAAATCATCCTTGCAAAAATGTGCTGGAACCCAGTCCATGATTACGCCGATATCATTTTGATGTAATTTATCTATCAAATACATCAAATCTTTTGGACAACCAAACCTTGAAGTAGCTGCAAAAAATCCCGTAAGTTGATATCCCCATGATCCGTCAAATGGATGCTCCATCAATGGCATAAACTCAACATGAGTATAATTCATTTCCTTGAGATATTTTACAAGTTCATCTGCAAGTTGAATATACGATAGATAATTTTCCCCATGTTTTCTCCATGAAGATAGATTAATCTCGTATATACTCATTGGACTGTGTATTTTATCAGTTTTT
>NZ_JAGYZD010000325.1 GCF_018371055.1 Finegoldia magna
CATAGTAATATCATTACTTAGAAATTTTATTCCGGATAAAGTAAGAATTCCGGCATATATCGTTGTAATCGCAACATTCGTAACATTAGTTTCAATGATACTTGAAGCATTTGTTCCAGCGTTATACAGTTCATTGGGAGCATTCGTTCCTTTAATCGTTGTAAACTGTATAATCTTAGCGAGAGCTGAATCTTTCGCATCTAAAAATGGTGTATTCTTATCATTATTAGATGGTATCTCAAATGGTTTGGGATATGGAGTTGTAATCATTTTGGTTGCATTCATCAGAGAATTATTAGGCTCAGGAAAAATATTAGGAAAACTTGTAATAGGAAATATTCCTCCAATTGGTATCATGTCAGCAGCTCCTGGAGCATTCATGGTACTTGGAATATTGTTAGCTACTTACAATTATTTCTTAACAAAACAAGAAAGAAAGAAGAACAATATGAGAGGTGAAGACTAATGTTAGCAAATGTATTTAAAATAATAGTTCTTTACTTATTAGTAAACAACTACGTATTTGGTCAATTCTTAGGACTTTGCCCATTGATAGGTGTATCTTCAAAAACAGAAACAGCTATTGGTATGGGTATGGCAGTATTCTTCGTTATCACAATAGCATCTGTCGTTACTTACGTTCTACAAATTCAAATACTAGAAAGATTTCACATTGAATACTTACAAACGATAGTGTTCATATTGGTTATTGCGACATTGGTACAATTCGTAGAAATGGCATTAAAGAAAATGAGTCCAAACTTGTACTCCGCACTTGGTGTATTCTTGCCTCTTATAACTACAAACTGTATAGTATTGGGTGTTGCATTAGCAAACGTAAAAGAAAAATACAACTTAATTGAAACATTAGCAAGTGCTATTGGTGCTTCACTAGGTTTCATTTTAGCGATAACTTTATTAGCTGCAATCAGAGAAAGAATCGCATTAAATAAAAACATTCCTGAAAGTTTTAAAGGTGTACCAATCGCATTTATTACTATTGGATTAATGGCGATGACATTCTTCGGATTCGGCGGATTGGTATAGGAGGTAATAAATGACAATTTTAACTCCATTTATAATCTTGGGAGCACTAGGAATTTTATTTGCATTACTATTGGGTTTTGCATCTAAAAAATTCGAAGTTCAAGTTGATAGAAGAGTACTTAAAGTAAGAGAAATGTTACCTGGCGCAAACTGTGGTGCCTGCGGATTTCCAGGTTGCGACGGACTTGCAGATGCCATCGTAAACAAAGGAGCACCTTGTAATTCTTGTCCTGTTGGTGGAAAAGAAACTGCTGACAAATTAGCAGCATTCATGGGAGCTGATGCAGTGGATTCTGCAAAGCAAGTTGCATGTGTAATGTGCCAAGGAACTCCAGAATACGCTACTGAAAAATTCAAATACAAAGGTATTATGGATTGTAGAGTTAACCACAATCTTCAAGGTGGA
>NZ_JAGYZD010000326.1 GCF_018371055.1 Finegoldia magna
CGCAAGGCATAAATGATGCAACAATTATAGTCATTTTTCTGTCGTTTTCATTTTCAATAGTTCTTGTTGCCATAATTCCTGGAACTGAACAACCAGTACCAATTAAGATTGGAATAAATGATTTACCAGATAAACCAAATTTTCTGAACATTCTATCCAACATAAATGCTATTCTTGACATGTATCCTATATCTTCTAAAATAGCTAACAATAATTCCAACGTTGCAACCAAAGGCAAGAATCCCAATACTGCACCAACGCCGGCAACAATACCATCTACAACAAGGCTTGTTACCCATTCGCTAGTTCCGATTGCTTCTAATCCTTTTGTAGCTAAATCAGCTAATGCAGTTCCCATCACAGTATCTGCCCACCAATCGTGGAATGGAGGACCACCAACAACCTTTACCGCAATAAAGTAAACGGCTATCATTATCAATACGAAAATTGGTAATGCCAAAAATCTATTCGTAACCACCCTGTCAATTTTATCACTAGTTGTTAATCCCGATCTTCCTTTTTGTACAGAATCTGAAATTACTGAAGTAATGAATGTATATCTTTCATCTGTAATTATGGATTCACCATCATCATCGTATTCTTCTTCAATTTTTGAAACAATTTCTTCAACTTTTGCTTTTTCTTCATCAGTGATATGAACAGCTTGTAATGCTTTTTCATCTCTTTCCAAAGCTTTTACAGCAAACCATCTTTTTGATTCAGAATTTTTAATGGATTCTACACTATTTTCTATTTCAGTAAGCACATTTTCAATTTCATCACTAAATGATTTTATCGATTCATGTTGAGATTTCACTTGTTTTTGTGCAACTTCAATTAATTCATCCAAGTTTAATTTTTTAAGTGCTGATACTTCAACTATTGGAATTCCCAATTTTTCAGATATTAGTTTTGTGTTTAATTTATCGTTATTTTTCTTAACGACATCCATCATATTAAATGCCAAAACCATTGGAATTCCAATTTCAGATAATTGTGTTGTAAGATACAAGTTTCTTTCAATATTTGAAGCATCCACAACATCAATAATTACATCTGGTTTTTCATTTATTAAGTAATTTCTACTAACAACTTCTTCCAAAGTATATGGAGAAAGCGAGTAAATTCCCGGTAAGTCGGTAATTTTAATATCTTTGTTATTTTTTAAGGTTCCCTCTTTTTTTTCTACAGTAACGCCTGGCCAGTTACCAACATATTGATTGGATCCTGTCAATGCGTTAAACATAGTAGATTTACCACTATTAGGGTTGCCTGCTAAAGCAATTCTAATTGACATAAGTCCTCCTAATTATTTATTTATCAATTCTATTAAAATATTTTCTGCATCATCTTTTCTAAGACTCAACTCGTATCCTCTCAAATTGATTTGAACTGGATCTCCTAACGGTGCTACTTTTCTGATATAGATTTCTACATTTTTTG
>NZ_JAGYZD010000045.1 GCF_018371055.1 Finegoldia magna
AATCACCGTATGTAGTAAATTTTATACTGTTTTTCCATAATTTTTCTTTGTACAAATTTATATCGAATTTTTTCATATTTTTTAGAATAAATTCGTAAATTTTAGGATCTACTTCTAGAAGTTTTTTTGCATTATCGTAGATAATATCATCTAATGTATTATAATTTTCAATAATTGGACCTATCCAATAATAATTCGTGTTTAAACTACTCAAAAATAATAATAAATCTGAATCCATAATTTACCCCTTTTCTTTACATATAGAATACCATTAATTTTTATTTTTTTACAATAAAAAAAGTCGACTATTATAAAATAATCGACTAATTAATTAATATATTACTACTGGCATACCATTTTCTGCTGAATTGAAAATTGTACGAACATGATTTATCGGAGTATTTATACAACCATGGCTACCAGCGCCATTAAAGATTTGTCCACCGTAGGCGGCTCTTCCTTTTGTATCGTGAATTCCTACACCAGTATAATCAATTTGCATCCAATAATCTACGTGAACTTTATATTTTGATCCATCTGGATTGTATCCTCTTAAAAATCTATCAGTTTCTTTTGACCATATTTCGAATAGTCCAGTTGGTGTTTCGTGGTCAATTGATGGATCTCCTGTAACAACAGGTGTGTCTAATACTAGTTTACCATCTTTAAAATACCACAAATGTTGTGCTCCCAAGCTTATTTCAATATAGCTTTTTCCAAGAACTCCATTATTTTGGCTTCTTCTGCTATATACTAAATCACTGTCTATGGTTTTACCGTTTTTTAAAGCATCTGTAATCACAGCTACTGTTTGTTTTTTGTTAATTTCATTTCCAAAAACTTTTGCTTTAACTTTTATAGATTTACCATTATGAGTTGTAAAATCAAAATCTTTTCCGATAACTTCATATTTTTCTTTCAAGTCATCTACAAAAATTCGAACTTTTTTATCTTCAAACTTATAATTTTCATCTAAGAACATAGAATTATCTTCTATTTTTTGTGATTCTCCGTTTGGCAATTTTAAGGTAATAGAAGCTTTTGCAATATTTTCAAGTTCTTTTTTGTTTGGCTCCAATGATTTTTTTGTAACTTGAGGATTAATATATTCTGAAGATAATTTGATTTCATCCTTGTGTTCATTAAATCCTTTTATTACGGATTCACAAACTTTATCTAAATCAAGTTTATTACCTAATTCTTCAGGTTTGATTATTGCTTTTTTGTTTTCAAAAATCAATTGGGCGTTTTTTGGTTCTTTGATATTTTTGAATAGCTCACTATTTTTAATCGTTTCTTTTAATTTTTCAGAATCTACACTTTTCTTAACTTTTACATCTGTTTCTATTCCTTTTATAAGTTCTACTGGCCACAAAAAACCATGTTGTACATAGGTTTGATTTTCCAAAGCAACTTGTTTTAAACCCGCTTGTGAATTATTCAATGTAACAGTTTTATTATCTCTTCCAATAATTGATGTAGTTTGTTCATCAAAAATATTTTTAACATCAGAAATTTTTCTTACACCTAAACTTTCACCATTGATTTTGGCGTTAGGATAAGTCATGAAGCTAAAAAATATTGAAACTAATATATAAATACCTAAAAGAATTGATACGACCCAAATCCATGAGTGTGATTTTTGTGATTCTTTCAGTTTATAAATACTATTATTTTTTGAAGACTCATTATTCATTTGACTAGTTTTATTGTCTTCATCTTTTTGTAAATCATTTTTCAATTTATCACCTTCTATTAATTATTTCTGTACCTAGAATGATATCATAAATACACAACATTAGTAAACATTTATATTAAATTATACTTTTTCTATAATCAATACTTAATTAAATTTGTGATAATTTAAAATAAAATAACAAAGATTTGCTTTAAAATTGTAAAAAATGATGTATAATTAAATTGATAATACAAATAAAGGGGTGAATTATGGAAAATATTAATCTGGTAGTTTTATCTGATTCTACCGGGGACACAGGTGATCAAATAGCAAGAGCTGCTTTAGCTCAATTTGATATTACTTGTGAAAATGCTAAATTTCACTTATTTGGACATATCCGATCTATTGAGCATCTTAATTCTACATTAAATAAATGTTTAGAAATGGATAATATTATCATATATTATAGTTTAGTTGAAGAAAGTTTAATTGATAGTTTAAAAAAATTCTGCGATATGAATAATCTCATATCGGTAGATATTTTAACTCCATCAATTGTAGCCATTCAAAGGTTAACAAAACGATCTCCAGCAACGAATCCAGGTGCTTTACGTAAGCTTGACGAACATTATTTTAAAAGAATTGATGCAATAGAATTTGCCGTAAGATACGATGATGGAAAAGATCCAAGAGGAGTATCCAGAGCTGATATAACGATTATTGGTGTTTCTAGAACTTCGAAAACACCATTATCCATGTATCTTGCAAATAAGCATTACAAAGTTTGTAATATTCCACTTGTACCAGAGTCACCAGTCCCAAAGGAACTTTTTGAAATCGAACCAAAAAGAGTCATTGGTCTTACTAACTCTCCTGATAAACTAAACAAAATCAGAAAAGAAAGACTAAAATCTATGGGATTGCCAACTGAAAGTACATACTCTGATTTGGGTAGAATACTTGACGAATTAGATTATGCTGAGAAGGTAATGAAGAAAATCGGATGTCCTATCATAAACGTTTCTGACAGAGCAATTGAAGAAACGGCAGAAGTTATTATCAGACATCTAAAAAAAATGAATGATTAAAAAGGAGTTTTTTAAATGACAGAAAAATATGTTTACGGTTTTAAAGAAGGTAATAAAGACATGAGAAGCCTTCTTGGTGGAAAAGGTGCCAACTTAGCCGAAATGACTAATATGGATATACCTGTTCCAACAGGATTTACTATTACTACTGAAGCTTGTAACAAATTTTATCAAGAAGATGAAAAATTATGGGATGGATTATTTGAAGAAATCAAATCTCATATTGAAGAAACAGAAAAAGAATTAAACAAGAAATTTTCCGATGAAGAAAATCCTCTACTATTTTCTGTTCGTTCTGGCGCTGTAATATCTATGCCAGGTATGATGGACACAATCTTAAACCTAGGTTTGAATGACAAATCTGTTATTGGCTTAGCTAAATCAACTAATAACGAAAGATTTGCTTATGATTCATATAGAAGATTTATTCAAATGTTTTCAGATGTTGCAAGAGAAATTCCTAAAGTATTATTTGAAAACGAATTAGATAAAATAAAAGAAGAAAAAAACGTTACAGATGATACAGATCTTGATAGCGAAGATTTAAAGAAAATTGTTGAAAAATTCAAAGAAATCTACAAAGAAGAAATGGGCGAAGAATTTCCACAAGACCCTATCGATCAATTACGATATGCTATAGAAGCAGTTTTCAGATCTTGGAATAATCCTAGAGCAAAAATTTACAGACAATTAAACGGCATCGACGATAATTTAGGTACTGCAGTAAACATTCAATCAATGGTATTCGGTAACATGGGAAATACATCTGGAACAGGTGTTGCTTTCTCAAGAAACCCTGCAACTGGTGAAAATAAATTATTTGGTGAATTCTTAATGAATGCACAAGGTGAAGATGTTGTTGCTGGTATAAGAACTCCTCAACCAATCAGTCAATTACAAGACGTTATGCCTGAAGTATATGAACAATTCCATTCTATAACTAAAAGATTGGAAGAACACTACAGAGATATGCAAGATTTGGAATTCACAATAGAAAATTCTAAATTATATTTACTTCAAACTAGAAACGGAAAAAGAACTGCTATCAGTGCTCTAAATGTCGCAGTAGATCAAGTAAATGAAGGTTTAATTTCAAAAGAAGAAGCTATTTTAAGAATTGAACCAAATAGTTTAAATCAACTCCTACACCCTACCTTTGATCAAAAAGAATTAGAAAATGCAGAAGTTATTACAAAAGGTTTAGCTGCTTCACCTGGAGCCGCTAGTGGTCACGTATATTTCAGTGCTGAAGATTGTAAAACAGCTGCATCTAAGGGCATTAAATCAATATTAGTTCGTCAAGAAACATCTCCAGAAGATATCGAAGGTATGATTAAAGCCGAAGGTATATTAACTGCAAGAGGCGGTATGACATCACATGCTGCAGTAGTTGCACGTGGAATGGGTGCATGTTGTGTAGCAGGTGCTAGTGAAATTAGAGTAGATGAAGAAAACAAAGTAATCAGAGGTAAAAATATCGAAATCAAAGAAGGAGATTTGATTTCATTAGATGGTAGCACTGGTTATGTTTATAAAGGAGAAATTTCTAAAGTAAGTCCACAACTTACTGGTAACTTTGCTCAATTTATGCAATGGGTTGATGAAATTAAAAGATTAGGTGTAAAGACTAATGCAGATACTCCAAAAGATGCACATCAAGCAAAAGAATTTGGTGCTGAAGGAATTGGATTAACAAGAACTGAGCACATGTTCTTCAACGAAGAAAGAATTCCAATTGTTAGACAGATGATTCTTTCAAACACTACCGAAAGAAGACAAAAAGCACTTGATAAATTAAGACCTTTCCAAGAAGAAGACTTTTACAACATTTATAAAGAAATGGGAGATTTATCAGTTACTATTAGACTTTTAGATCCACCACTTCATGAATTCTTACCAAAAGAAAAACATGACATTGAAGGATTAGCGAAAGAAATGGATTTAACTTATGATGAAGTAAATGATATTATTTTAGAACTTCACGAAGTAAACCCAATGCTTGGACACAGAGGTTGTAGACTAGCTGTAACTTATCCAGAAATTTATAGAATGCAAGCAAGAGCAATTATTAGTGCTGCTCTAAAAGTTAAAGAAGAAACTTCACATGAAATAGTTCCTCAAATTATGATTCCACTTGTTGGGGAAAAGAGAGAATTAAAATACGTTAAGGATCAAATAATTGAAGAAATCAATCAAGTATTTGAAGAAACAAATCAAAAATTAGATTATCAAATTGGTACTATGATTGAAATACCTAGAGCATGTTTAATGGCTGATGAAATTGCCGAAGAAGCTGACTTCTTCAGTTTTGGTACAAATGACTTAACTCAAATGTCATTTGGTTTCTCAAGAGATGATGCAGGTAAATTCTTATCAGAATATAAAGAAAAGAAAATCTATTCAAGAAGTCCATTTGAAAGATTAGACCAAGAAGGTGTTGGTCAATTAATAAAGATTGCTATTGAAAGAGGTAAATCTTCAAATCCTGATTTGCACGTAGGTATTTGCGGTGAACACGGTGGAGATCCTGAAAGTGTGGAATTCTGTCACAGAATTGGATTAGATTATGTATCTTGTTCCCCATACAGAGTTCCAATCGCAAGATTAGCAGCAGCTCAAGCAGCAGCAAGAGAAAAATTAAAATAATTAGTTTTATTAGATAGAGTAACTATGTTTACTCTATCTTTTTTTGGTTTCTATTAAATTATTATAGGCACAATTTATGGTATAATGTATGAAGTTAAGGAAGTGATAAAATGGCTTACGAAATGGTTACACTTAGTAGTGAAGAGCATGATAATTTTGTTAAAAACCATAAATATGGAGAATTAAATCAAATATATAAATGGCAGTTCGTAAAAAAAGGATGGATCGGAAAGAATATTGGAATAAAAAAAGACGGAAAACTTGTTGGCGCTTGTTTAATCTTATTAAAAAAACTCCCGGTTCTTCCCTATTATTTTGCATATGCTCCAAAAGGACCTGTAATTGATTATGAAAATAAAGAAGACTTAAAAGCAACTATCCAAATTTTAAAGGATTTCTGTAAAAAGAATAAAGTTTTTTCTTTGAAATTTGACCCTCAAGTCTCCGTAGAAATTGATGGATTGATTGATTACTTAAAAGAACTTGGATGCTATCATCACGGTTTAAAAAAAGGATTAGAATACAATCAACCTAGATATTATATGATAACTGATATAGATAAATCTGAAAAAGAAGTCATGAACTCTTTTCAATCTAGAACTAAAAGTGTTGTAAAAAAATCATTGAAGAACGGACTTGAATGTAAAAAATGTGACAAGAATGAATTATCTAAGTTTTCAAAATTAATGGAAATTACAGCTAAAAGAGATGAGTTTAATCATAGAAGTCACGAATATTTTGAGAATTTATATGATGTTTTAGCTCCAGATGACGATTGTGAATTATATCTAACTAAACTTATACCTTCAAGTGTAAAGAAATCCAATGAAAATGAGTTAGATCAAATAGATAAACAAGAACTCAAAACTAAAAATAAATTGGAAAAAGATATAACAGAGGAGAAAAAGAATAATTTTTTAAAGGAACTAGATGTATTAGATAATAGAAGAGCAAGATGTAAAGATTTGATTGACCAAATGAATGAATATATTGAAAATGGTGTTGATGAAATTGTATTATCAGGAGCTTTGTTAACATTTTGTGGCAAGAAATCATATTACCTTTACGGAGCATCTTCAAATGATTTTAGAGATTTAAGTCCAAATTATTTAATGCAATGGACTATGATGAAAAGAGCTATAGAAAAAGGATGCACTTCGTATGATTTCGGAGGAGTATCAGGTTATACTCCGGAAGATAATGTTGAAGACCATGAAGCCGGACTATATGAATTTAAGAAAAGATTTGGTACTGAAATGTTAGCTACAATTGGAGAGTTTGACATAGTATTTAATAAATTTATCAATAAATTATTTGAGTTCGCTTTAAAACACAGATAATATAAAAACAAGGATTGATTATGATATCAATCCTTGTTTTTTAATCCAATAAATATTTTAATTTATTTTTGTACACTTTTCTGTAAAATACAATAAACAAGCTAATTCCCTTACATATAACAAGTGAGGATATAATTACCCATATCCACTCTATTCTCAAGTTATTATACATAACTAAAAGAGATAATGGAATTCTTATGAAATTAAATATAATTCCATTTATTGAAGGATACTTTGTTAATGAAATTCCATTAAAAAATCCTGTAGTAGCTATTTCTACACACATGAATATTTCTGAGATTGATAATATTCTTAAATACACTACCCCTATATTTAACGTATTAGGATCATCTGGAATAAATAGCTTAAATAATTGAGGTGCAAAAGTAAATAAAAATATAGTAGTAAATATTCCTATACCAATACATATTTTCATTCCTTTTTTATAACCTTCCATTACTCTAGAATAGTTTTTTGCTCCATTATTCTGAGCAATGAAAGTAGATAATGCAACACTCAATCCACCAACTGTTAACCAAGTTATAGATTCTATTTGATTGCCTATTTTTTGTGCCGCTATAGCTTCTTTTCCCCAATGAGCTATAATAGCAGCCATTATTATAGAAAATGTCGCAAAAAGGCATTCTTGAAGAGCTATAGGAAATCCTAAATCAAAAAGTCTTTTTGCATAAATTAAATGCATTTTTTCCTTCAAATATTTAAAATATTCAAATCTAACTATCATAAACATAATACATGCAGACATTTGAGCGATAAAAGTTGCAAGAGCAGCCCCTTTTATTCCCATTGGTTTTATAAATCCAAATCCAAATATCAAAACAGGGTCTAATACTATATTAATTCCCAATGCAATTGTGTTTATTATAAAAGGAATTTTGCTTTCCCCTTGGCCATTTAATATTCCAGTTAAAACTGGATTTATAAAGTTAAAAAATATTGAAGCCACAAAAAATCCGTAATATTCAAAAGCTAGTTTTGTAACAGATTCATCCAGATTAAAAAAATGTATTATTTGCACTTTAAATAAAACCATTAAGGAAATAAATACAAATCCAACTATTAAGGCAAATTTTATAGCATTAGATATGTATTTTTGTACAGAATCCATATCTTTTTTACCAATGCTATCTGCTACAGATATTTGTACACCTACACTAAGCATCATACATATTGCATAACTTAACCATCCAAAAAACCCTACAGTTCCAGCTGCAGCCACTGATTCAATAGATAGTCTTCCCAACCAAAATAAGTCCATCAAATTATAACTCATCTGAATAAAAGATGTTGCCATAATTGGTAATGATAAGCTTATTAATTCCTTATAAATATTACCTTCAGTAAGATTTCTAGTTTTCAATTAACACCATCCTCTATATATTATCTCTTAATTCCATTAGGTCGTCTTTAGTAAAGTTGTATTTTTCATGACAAAAATCACATACCAATTCAGCCTTGCCATCTTCTTCTATCAATTCATTCAATGTTTCTCTTCCCAATGAAATTAAAGATCTTTCAACTCTATCTCTATTGCAATCACATAGATATTTCACTTCTTTTTCGCCTAATAATTTTAAATCAAAGTCTGCAAAAAATTTATTTAACACGTCAAATGGATTTTCGTGTGTTACAAATAGAGAAGAAATTGGTGGGAATTTATTAATATCTTTTTCCAATTTATCAATTAATGATTCATCATATCCTGGTAATGCTTGAATAAATAAGCCTCCAGCACTTTTAATTGATAAATCAGTATCTACCAATACACCCAAAGCGACAACAGTTGGTCTTTGATCTGATTGATAGAAGTAATTGCTAAAATCTTCAGCTACTTCACCACTTACTAGACTAGTTTGACCTATGTAAGGTTCTTTTAATTTCAAATCTTTTATTACTGTAAGAAGACCATCATTACCTACAAAATTACCAACGTCCAATTTTTTATTAGATTTTGGAGGTAAATCAACTTCTGGATGACTTACATAACTTTTTACCTCTCCTCTACCGTTTACTGTAGATATTAACATTCCTCCATATCCGTTTCCTTGCAAATTTAATGTAATATTATGTTTGTCATTTTTTAATTCGTGACTCATAATTGAAGCCATTGTACTCAATCTTCCCAATGCAGCAGATGCTGTTGCTGATGTATTATGAATATCTCTTACTGATTGTACTAACTCTGTAGAATCAACAATTATAAATCTAAATGATTCTGTGGAATCGGTAGCAATATATAATTTATTTATCATATAACCTCCAAATAAAAAACCCCTAGAAAGGGGCATATTAATAATATTTTATTATAATTTTTTTACATTACAAGCTTGAAGACCTCTAGGTCCTTCGGCAATATCAAATTCAACTTCTTGATTTTCGTCTAATTTTCTATACTCGCCGTTATCTTCTAATGCAGTATAATGAACAAATACATCTCCTTGATCTTCTGTTGAGATAAATCCGAAGCCTTTTGTTGCATTAAACCATTTTACAGTTCCTTTTGTCATATTTCCTCCAATAATTTAGCGTAGTTTTCATTTACTATACTAATATAACATACAAAATAAAAATATACAACGAAATAATTGTCATAACCTAATTACATATAAATAATGCACGTTGTGTATAATCCTCTAGAGATTTTCCTGTATCAAAATCTATTATTTTAACAGTATTAAATCCACTGTTGTACAACATAAATCTTAGTGCATCCAAACTATAAACTTTTTCTGTTTGAGTTTCCCTAATCCTTTGATAAGAATTATCCTGATTTTTCACAAAAAAGTCAATATAAAAATCTATCAAATTATCTTCTTCATAATATTGATTAACCCAAGTATAAAAAATATCCTCATATTCATACACAAAGTGATTGTTACCCATTACTTCTATTAGCTTATAAGGAGTGTTTACATCAAACATAAACACTCCTTTACAATTTTCATTAATATTTGAGAACAAATTCTGTAATTTTTCTGAGTAT
>NZ_JAGYZD010000327.1 GCF_018371055.1 Finegoldia magna
CTACATCAATTATTGAAATGGAATATTCAAGCGAAAGTGCCGAACAAACTAACAAAGTATTGGAAGAATCATTAAAAGCTATTACAGATTTGACTAAAAAAACAATGAAAAAAGATAACATTCAAGTCGTTGATGCACCTAATGCAAAGAAGAAAATCAAACAACTTGTAAATAAAATGGACACTGCAATAGGATTGTTCTTGGGGATGTTAATCGGATTAGCTTATGCATTTGCCTCATATTACAAAGATCCTAATATTTTCTGCAAAGAACAATTGCAAAACAAATTGGGACTTGAAACAGTTAGCGTACTTTCAAATGATTACAATGAAAGTTCAAATAGCGCATTGAGATTATTGAACAGAAGAATAGACAGTTTTGACAATGTTGGTGTGTTTAGTTTTGATCAAAACACATCAAATTTAGCCAAAGCATACAATTCAAATTTCGATAAGAAAATTACAGCTGTAAGTCCAATTTCAGAAAAAGTGGACCTTACAGATTTGACAAAAGACATTCAAAACGCAATCGTACTTTACAAGAAAGACGATTCAAGATTAGGAGAAATAAAAAACACATTAGAAGCCATAAAATCGTTGGGAATTAATCCAGTTGCAGCAGTTGAAATCTCCAAATACAATTCAGACGACAAAAAATATTTACCATATGCTTAAAGCCAAACGCATTAGAATGAAAATTCTGGTGCGTTTTTTAGTGTACATATAAAATTATTGGGTATAAAAATAATGGTGATTAAATGATAAATTCAAAACTTTTTAAAAATTTTACAGAAGACGAATTTGAACAATTTGTAGTTGAATCAAATTCAAAACTTAATAAATACAACAAAAACTCATGTGTTTTTTCTCCGGGGGATGTTTGCGACAAAATCTACGTTTTAAAAAGTGGCAAGCTAAGTCTTGAAAAAACGGATATAAATGGCAAAAATACAGTAGTAAATATTTTCAAAAACCATGGAGAAGTCATGGCGGAAGTGTATTCTTATTTAAATAAAATCAGCGATTTTACATTAGTCTGTAATACTGATTGTGAAATATTAGAAATTCCTGTTAGTTTCTTCGATATTTCTAAAGACTCAACTCCGATAAAAAATAAAATAATGACCAATTTGGTTACAATTCTTGCAGAAAAAGCATTTTTCTTAAATAGCAAGGTAAGATTGTTGTCTAGTTTTTCTTTGAGGCAAAAAATCGCAACTTTTTTAATTCAAACAGAAAAAAAAGACGTATCAAAAACTGGAATGACAAGACAACAAATGGCAGATTTTATGGCTACGACCAGACCTTCATTATCAAGGGAATTATTGAGCATGGAAGATAGTGGTCTTATTGAATTAAACGGATCTGAAATTAAAATTAAAAACAGAGAAGAATTGGAAAACTTATTGTAATGAACAAATGTAACTTATGTTACAGAAAC
>NZ_JAGYZD010000328.1 GCF_018371055.1 Finegoldia magna
TTTTTTTATCAATTTTACCTTGTTAGGGAGAACCCTAAGACCCCAATAATTTATGATAAGGAGATATACTATGGATAATAGAAAAAGAAATAATCAACTAAAAATATATTTAACAGATGAAGAAAAAGAAGTTTTTGAAAAGAAAATGAAACTTGCAAATTGCAAAACTATGTCCCACTTTCTTAGAAAGTGCGTATTAGAAAAAGAAATTTATGTAGTAGACTTAGAACCATTTAGAAACCTACAATGGCTGCTTTCGAATGCAACAAATAATATAAATCAGATTGCAAAAGCTACTAATACAACTGGTGTTATTTACAAAAATGAAATTGAATCAATGAATAAGCAGATAGAAAAATTATCAAGAGAAATATGGCAGATCCATTCCCTACTTCTTAATAAATCAAAAGAAAGTTCTGGTGATTAGTATGGCAATTACAAAAATACATCCTATAAAATCAACTCTAAATTTGGCAATAGATTATATAACCAAGAGTGAAAAAACTGATGAAAAAGTCTTGGTTTCTTCATTTAAATGTCATCCATCTACTGCCCATATTCAGTTTATGAAAACACGAGAAGACAATGATACTAAAGGTACAGTTTTGGCTAGACATTTAATCCAATCTTTTCTACCAGGAGAGGTTGATCCTATAAAAGCTCACGAAATTGGAATGGAATTATGTAAGAAAATTTTAAAAGAAGATTATGAATTTGTGCTTGCAACTCATATAGATAGAGGGCATATCCATAACCATATTATTTTTAATAATGTTAATTACAAGACTGGTAAGTGCTACCAATCTAACAAAAAATCTTACCACAAAATCAGGTATCAAAGTGATGAATTATGTAAAGAAAATAAGCTTTCAGTCATTGATAAATACTATGAAGCTTACAAAAGAAAATATAAAACTGCGGGTAAATCTTGGTACGAATATGACCAAAATAAGAAAGGAAATTCTTGGAAGTCTAAACTGCAATTTGATATAGATAGAATGATTAATAAATCTAACTCTTGGGAAGAGTTTTTAGAAAATATGAAATCTCTTGATTATGAAATTAAGTTTGGTAAGCACATTGCTTTTCGTCATAAAGATAAGCAAAGATTTACAAGAGCTAAGACTATCGGAGAAGATTATACCGAGGAAAAAATCAAAGAAAGAATAGATTTATCAATTAAAAATAAAGCTAATACTATTAAAAAACGTGTAGGAAACGTCATTGATATATCTACTAATGAAAAAGCTCAATCCTCTAAAGGTTACGAAGTCTGGGCAAGAAAACATAATATCAAAACAATGGCTGACTCGATAATTAAGCTTAGAGAACAAGGAATTAACTCTATCACACAACTCGATGATCTAATCAAAAAATCTGCCGATGATAGACAAGATTTGTTAGATAAAATAAAGAAAATCGAAACTGAAATGAAGAGT
>NZ_JAGYZD010000046.1 GCF_018371055.1 Finegoldia magna
TTGCAAATGGTCTATTACGATGTCTTTTTGTTGTGAAATGTACACTATATAGAATGGATGAAGTCGATTTTTTTGATCGATATTTATGCTGTCTTTGCGGTTTTTGAGTACAAATATTACTCCTTCTGGACAATCTTGTTGCGATTGGACTATGGTGTTCATCCCAAGTGGAGCTTTTTTTATGTCGGGATTGTTTTTGATATAATCCAATAAATCAAACTTGTATTCGTTCAATCCCAAGTCCATTATGGATATTCCTGTGTCCATTTCTTCAATATCTACGACTTCTTCTTGTAGCTTTTTGAGTTGTTTTTTCCTGTATTCAAGGTCTAGTTTTTGTTCATTGCTTAGAACATTGTCATCACCTGTTGCGGTCATGTCAACTATTTTCATTCTAGTTTCGACCCTTGCTTTTAGGTTAATGTATTCGTCCAGTGTCAAATCAGGCCAGAAGTTCACCAATTGTACGCATTTGTTTTTGGATCCAATACGATCAATTCTTCCGAATCTTTGTATTATTCTTACAGGATTCCAGTGTATGTCGTAGTTAATTAGATAGTCGCAGTCTTGTAGGTTTTGTCCTTCTGATATGCAGTCTGTTGCTATAAGTATGTCTATTTCTTCTTCTTGTTCAGGCATTATTAAGTTTTTGTCTTTAGAATTTGGTGAAAATAGTGTAAGTACGGTGTTTAAATCTGTACCAATGTTTTTTATTGTTGTTTTACTATCCGCTGATCCTGTTACTATTGCTGTATTAAGGTTGTACTTGTCCTTTACATATTTGCTGACATTTTCATACAAGTATTTTGCGGTGTCTGCAAATGCCGTAAATATAAGTATCTTTTTGTTTCCTGGGTTCAATGGATGAAGCTGTTTTTCATCGATTATTTGTAGGAGCGTTTTTAGTTTAAGGTCATACTCACTTGTTATGTCCGCTACGTTGATGGCTATTAGTTCTAGTATTTCCTTGTCTAATTCTAGTTCTCTTCTCCAGGATTTGTAATCCATATCTGCGATGTCGATTTGAACTTTTTTTCCAATTGTAAATGTTTCTTCTGTTTCGTCAATTTCATCGTCTATATTAGAAAAATCTTCAAGTTCTATGTTGGAACTTTTATTTGTTTTTTCATAGTTTTCTATTTCTTGTATTGTAGAGTTAATTGTTGATAGTATGCGGTCAATCGTCAATTTGAATGCATGAACTGAACTTTCCATTCTTTTCATTAGATTAATAGACATTAATCTTCTGATACCTTTTTCACGTCCAGATTGTGTTAGTTTTCCACTTTTGGAACTGGAATCATACTGGTCAGTGTATTTGGATAGTTTACTGCTCAATATATAATCAGTAGGTGTGTATATGCAGAGGTTGAGACTATTCAATTGGTCAAAAATATCATTATAAGTCACTGCGCTTTCAAGGTCTGTAAGTCCTGGCCTTTTTGAAATCGGTACGTTTCTTATTGGAAATGATCCTATTTGTGATGTATCGTAATATTTTTGAATGTGTTTTCTGGAGCGGGCTATGGTTACGCTGTCTAGTAATTCGAAAAAATCACTGTCTAGTGTATCTAGCAGATGTTGCGTGGTTCTATCTTCTGCTTCTAATTTCGTCCAGCTATTGAAAGCTTTTTGTGATTGTTTGAATATTTCATTGATGTTTTTGTTGGTGTTGAGCTTATTGTCAAGAAGTTCGTTGTTACCTTCATATGCTAATGCTAATTGATTTTTCAAGTCTGTAAATTTGTTGTTTACAGGTGTTGCTGACAACATTAGTACTTTTGTTTTGACGCCTGTTCTTATGACTTTATTCAATAGTCTGAGGTATCTGTTTTCTTTTTCAGAATCAACTAATTTCCCTCCGTTACGAAAATTATGTGATTCATCTATTACAACTAAGTCGTAATTTCCCCAATTAATTCTGTCGAGATCTATTCCGTTAGACTCTCCTTTTTCTCTGCTTAAATCTGTGTGAAATAGCACGTCATATCTCATGCGGTCTTCTGCGAGTGGGTTGTTTAGATAATTTGCTTTGTATGTATTCCAATTATCTTTTAGTTTTTTAGGGCACAATACAAGTACCGACTTGTTTCTATTTTCGTAATATTTAATTACTGCTAGTGCGGTGAATGTTTTTCCTAGACCAACAGAATCCGCTAGTATGCATCCGTTATATTTTTCTAGTTTGTTTATTATGGCTACGGTTGCATCTTCTTGATAATTAAACAACATATTCCATACTTTGCTGTCCTTGTAGCCTGTTGATTCGTTTGGTAATTCATCTTCTGATACATCTTGTAAAAATTCTTTGAATATGTTGTACAATGTTACAAAATACATATATTCAGGATTATTATCCTTGTATACGGTACTTATGCTTTCTATTATTAAATCGGTAACATCTTCTAACTTTTCCTTATCGTTCCAAAGTCTTTCAAATTGATCATAATACCTCTGACTTACTGGCATTTTGACTTTATTGATAAGAAAATAATCGTTATTTCCATCTTCAAGTCCCAAATCAGCAGTTGTGAAGCTATTTATTGGAGAATATGAAATATCATCTAAGTTCAAGAAGCCCGGCATGTTTTTATGAGTTGTGTTTGATTTGAATTTGGCTTTTCTTCTAATCCAATCTGCACATTCTTTGGCTATGGATTTTTGTGTCATTTCGTTTCTAAGTTTTATTTCAAATTCAGTTCCGAATATTTCCTGCTCTCTTACACTTTTGAAAATGTCATACTCAGCGCTTTCTTTTTTCAAGTCATCCGCAATAAAAGTTGGAGATGTAAAAATAAATTTGAATTCGTCAATATTTTCCAACTCTTTTTTTAGTTGGTCATAAGTATAAATAGAAAAACTTGCCGCTGCTATGGAAATAATGCTTCCTTCACGTATTTCACTGACTAAATCTTCTTTTAATGTTCTACTTTCATTATCAATTGTTTCCATAATCTCCCTCTTATTTTGGTTTCTATGTAAATTAATTTTATTATAGCTAATATTTTCATTATAGCATGAAAAATGATTAATATCGAAGGTTTGTTTGGTATTTTCAACTGTTTTTTCGTTGTTTCAAAAACAAAATCAACGTATCTGTAGCCACAACTGTCAACCAACTATCTTTTTAGAAGAAATGATTTTAATGTTTATTTCATAATTTCATCTTGACGAATGACACCATGTCACATATAATTTAATTATGACAGTATGTCATTTTAATTGAGGGGTGATTATATGCCGAAGCAAACTTTTTATAATTTGAGTGAAGAAAAGAGAAATTTGATTGATGAGGTTTTAAAGAATGAATTTTCTAAGAAGCCTTTCAAGGATTGTAATGTAAAAAATATTGTGGAGAGGTTGTCGATTGCGCGCGGTAGTTTCTACCAATATTTTGAGGATTTGAAGGATTGCTACTTCTACATTCTTGACAAGGAAACTAAGGATGTTCATTTGCTTTTTATGTCTGTGTTGAGAAATAACAACAACGATGTGTCGAGGGCGTTGGATGTGTTTGGCGATGAGGTGTGCAATCTGATTTTTGAAGATGGCGAGTATAATTTGTACAAGTTTAGGTATTTGTATTGGAATAGCGAGTTGGAAGATGGTTGGAAGGCTACGAAGAAGGAATATTACGAGATTTTCCACGATAATTCTGATGGTATGAAGTTGGAGCTTGTGTATTTTATGAAGGCTATTGTTCACAGTTTGATTGAGAGAATTTTCAAGGAGAATTGGTCTAGGGATGTTTTTCTAAAAAAATACAAGCTTCATATTAATTGGTTGAAAAAAGGGGTGGAAGATGAAGATTTTTGAGAGTTTATTTGATGTAATTTATTTGTCGGTTTTGGTGGCTCTTGGTGTTAGATTGTTGTTGGAGAAAAACAAGGGTGCGAAGTTGTTCGGTGTTATGACGATGGTGCTTGGTTTTGGTGATGGTTTTCATTTACTTCCAAGGGTGATTGCGCATCTGAGTCCTGGAGGTTTCGAGGCTCATGCAGCAGCTTTGTCGTGGGGTCAATTTGTGACTAGCATTACAATGACAATTTTCTACGTAATTTATTATCATTATTATCGCAATCAAAGTAATGATACGGACAATACGAAAAAATGGATTATTTATGGTTTGGCGGCTTTGAGGATTATTCTTGTGTTATTGCCACAAAATAATTGGGGAAGTAGTGATAGCAATTATATGTTCGGAATTTATAGGAATATTCCTTTCTTGATTATGGGAATTCTGTTGATTATGTGGTCATACAAGAAGAAAGATATGCCTGCGTTTAAGCACATGTGGATTTTGATTTTGTTGTCATTCTTATTCTACGTTCCTGTTGTTTTATTCAGCGATAAAGTTCCTGCAATTGGAGCTTTAATGATGCCTAAAACTGTGGCATATTTCTTGATTGTGTGGTTTGGTTTCAAACATTTTGTGAGTGAATTTGGCGTTAATAATTTGTTTGCAAATTCTATTACGCTTTTGATTATGGGACTTATAGGTGGTGTGTTCTATCGTGAATTCACGAAATTCTACGGTTTTAGCGATGTAACTCATCTTGGCAAAATCCACGTTCACACTTTGGTTCTTGGATTTGTCGTTAGTTTGTTGATGTATTTATTGGCAAAGGATATGAACGATGTAAAATCACTGAAGAAACCGTATGCGATCTATCTTACAGGTTTTACGTTCACAATCGTAAATATGGTTGTGATTGGAATTTACGAAGTGGTTCGTGAGGGAACGGATGTGATTGTTCGTGCGGCAATTGATGGAACTTCTGGCATAGGTCACATTATTCTAGGCGTTGGATTTGTGTGGATGTTTGTGAAATTATATAATTTGAAAATAGCAGAGTAATTATGGGAGTAGCTTATGTGAGCTACTCTTTTTGTGTTTTGTGGACTTTGTTTGGGTATATATGTAATGGAAGTATTGTAAATATCTAAGTTAACAAAAGGAGGATTTTATGGCGAAGAATTTTGAAAAGGCCTGTGTAATTGGCGGTGGCGTGATTGGTTCATCGTTTACTTTGCTTTTTGCTATGGGCAAGATGGATGTTAAAAGTTACAACAGAAGTTTGGAAAGTGAAGCAAAGACTAAGAAGATTATAGAAAAATACATGGACGAGTTGATTGAGAAGAAGGTCGTTGCGGAAGATAAGGAAACGATTTTATCAAGAATCAGCTATACTACGAACGAACAAGAAGCGATTGAATTTGCAGATATTGTGGAAGAGTGTATTCCAGAAAATTACGATGTTAAAAAAGAATTCGTGAAGGTTTTTGAAAAATACGCAAAGCCTGACGCTGTTTTGTGTTCAGCAACATCGGGACTACTAGTCACTAAAATCGCAGAAGATGCTGAGGGTCCCGAAAGAATTTTCGGAGCGCACCCTTACAACCCACCTCATTTGATTCCACTGATTGAGATTTCACAAGGAGAAAAATCAGACCCAGAAACTGCGAACGCTCTTCGTGAATTATTCACTAGATTGGGTAAGAAACCTATTATCATCAGAAATGAAGTTCCAGGTTTTATAGCAAACAGGCTTCAAGCCGTGGTGCTTCGTGAAATGATGGATTTGGTGGACAAAGGTGTCGTTAGCATGGAAGATTGCGAAACTGCGTTGACATTTGGCCCTGCAATTAGATGGGCAATTATGGGTCCTGGACAAATATTTGAACTTGGTGGCGGTGAACACGGACTTCAAGGTTTACTCGACCATATCGGCCCTTCGATGGAAACTTGGCTAGAAGATGCTGCTACATGGACGAAATTCACAGACGAAATCAAGAAGAAAACAGTCGACGGAGTTCACGAAGCAATCAAAAACAGACCGGCGAACATCGGCAACACTCATGAAACTCTTGCAAAATACCGTGACGGTATGCTTGTCGAAATACTACGACTTCACAAAGATTTTAAAATTTAATGATATAATGTGAAAATCTCCCGGATATGTTTCGGGAGATTTTTGGATACTTCTTCAATAGCTTGTTTCATTGAATATAAGTGAAAAGCCTCATGGTTTCCATACTTATTAAGTTTATCAAACATTCTCAATGTTGTTGGTTTTGGTGTAGCTGTCAATGCAAACATAGAAACATTTGACTGCTTACCAGATTTTTTAATTTGATCGATGATGAAGTCATCCTCATCTTAAAATTCATTACCATAAAATGCTAATGATTGGATTACAGCCTGCATATTCTTGCCAGCTGTAGAAGAATGTGCCTCATCAATAATAACCGCAAAGCTTTTGTTATTTAAGTTCTTAAGCTCATCCACAATGTATAGAAATTTTTGAATAGTTGTCGCTACAATCTTGGTATGAACTTCAATGCACTTAAAATAGGCAATAATAGTTCTACGGTTTTTCTCACATCACCCTGTGTGTAACATAATAAATCATCAATACCTATTATACCATCAACGTGTTTATCTTTAAAAAATCCATTATTTCTAAATGTCTCTGGTACAAAGTCCAACTTTTGGGGGTCACCTTAATTTTATAGTCGCACTTTTTTCTAATGTCTTAACTTTATTTAGTTCTTTCAAGGCTTGGGAAGGAGCTTTTTGTATTATTAACTATCCTTACTAAAAGTAGCATTACGGGAACTTTTGTAAGAACCCCTACAGTTGATGCAAGAACAACAGGAGAATCTACACCAAATAGGGCTATACCTACAGCCACTGAAAGTTCGAAAAAGTCAGATGCTGCTATTAAAGAAGCTGGCGCTGCTATCTCATGAGGTAGTTTGCTTACTTTACTTACAAAATATGTTAGAGAGAATGAAATCACATTTTGAAGTATTAGTGGAACTGCTATTAAAACTACATAAAGTGGATGTTTTACTATCATATCTCCTTGGAAAGTAAATATAATAACGAGGGTAAGAAGAAGTCCTATAGTAGTTACTCCGTCAAACTTTTTTATAAAGTTATTTTCCAGGTAATCTTTTCCCTTATTTTTTATTATAAAGTACCTTGATAAAAACCCTCCTACTAAAGGAATTACAACAAAAAGTACTAATGACATTAATAGAACATCCATTGGTAGAGTTATACCCTTTAAACCTAAAAGGAGCTGTACGAGTGGTACAAATAGGAAGATTATCAAGATGTCATTTACCGATATCTGTACAAGAGTTTGCGCTGGGTCTCCATTGGTAAGACTGCTCCACACAAAGACCATTGCTGTACATGGGGCTGTACCTAAGAGTACTGCTCCTATAACAAAATCATTGGCAAGATTAGCGGGTATTAACTGGCTAAATACATAATGGAAGAAAAGTGTAGATAGACCAAACATTAAAAATGGTTTGATTCCCCAGCTTGCTATTGTAGAAATAATTATACCTTGGGGATGTCTTCCTACATTTTTTAGTGAATTAAAGTCTATTCTAACCATCATAGGGTATATCATAAGCCACATTAAAACTGTTAAGATTATATTTTGACCCTTAAATTCCAATGACTGTAAGAAAGATTGAACAGATGGCATAAATCTAGCAATCAAAATACCTGCGGCCATGCAGAGTAAAACCCATATACTTAAATATCTTTCAAAAAAGCTAATTTTTTCGTTTGTTTCTTTCACCAATTTCACCTCTTTATTTATCTGCCTATTCTTATAATAGGTCTTTTAAATTGTCTTCTTTTAAATCTTCTGGAATCCACTCAACAAGGGCTGTGTTAGATTGAGATGTTTCATCTATTGTCTTGATCCACTCTTTTTCTTGATCGGCCCTAGCTTTCAAAATCTCGTTTTGGCTGCCACTTGCAAAGTAGCTCGAATTGATAATCCACCATTTATTAAAGATTTCTGCTCTATCTAGGTCTTCCTTAAGTCTTTTTGCTTCATAGTAAGGAGTTGCTTCTGCTAGGGCTATAATTAGAACCTCTGTATAATCCTTGTCCTTAAGCCTTGGAAGTAGTTTCTTTACTGATTCAGGTACATCTCCCTGGCTTCTTGAAATTTCCCTATTATAGCTTTCTGTTGATTCTAAAAGAAGAATTGTATGACCAGTTGGGGCTGTGTCTATTACTACTATTTCATCTTCTGACTTGTCTACTATATCAGCAAATGCACGAAAAACTGCAATTTCTTGGGTACATGGACTTCTTAAATCTTCTTCGATATAGTCAATGTCTTCCTCACTTGCCCCATCTTCCTTTGCCTTTCCTAGGACTTCCTCTCTATAAGATTCAAGCTCCTTATCTTCATCTATATAGGAAATAGTCAAATTTTCTCTTTCGCTTATTATATATTTTAGATGGTCTGCTGGGTCTGTTGTTGCAAGATGAACTTTTTGACCTTTTTCATTAAGGGCTAGGGCAATAGCTGCTGCTATAGTTGTTTTCCCTACTCCTCCCTTACCCATAGTAAGGATAACTTTTTTATTGTTCTTATATAGGTCGTCAACAACATCTTCTAGCCTTGATATCTTGCTAGTGTCTATGGTAACTGAAGACTCCATTTTTTCTTCTATATCATCCGAGAAAAATTTTCTAAGATTTTCAATACTAGATGTATTGTATGGTTTAAGTGGAAGATAGTAAGTTTCAAGGTCTTTTAGGCCTTCTGGCATTGCTTCCACATCTCTTTTTTGCATATTGTGTATAGCTGTTGAAAGATCATCATCATAGGAATCTAGCATACCATTTATTATGTGAATTTGGTTATCTACGCCAATTTCGTGGAGTTCATTTGATGTCCTTGCCGCTTCCTTTAGGGCTGTTTCTATAGGTCTAGAAACTAGTATAAGGCTAGTTAGCTCACTGTCAGCTAGGTTTTCAACAGCTTTTTTATAAATACCTCTTTCTTCATCTAGCCCTGATAGCTGGCCTAGGCAAGATGCTCCATACTTGTTGTTATCTAAAAAGTTTGTCCAAGCTGAAGGTAGTTCTAACATTCTTAGTGTATGGCCTGTAGGAGCAGTATCAAATATTATATGGTCATATTCAGCTGCAAGCTCTTCATCAGCTATAAAGATTGTGAACTCCTTAAAAGCTGCCACTTCAGTTGTACATGATCCCGAAAGCTGCTCTTCCATGGCTTCTATAACCTCATCCGGAAGTTTTCCTCTTTGAGGTCCAACTACGCTTTCCTTATAGTCTTCTAGGGCTTTCTCTGGTTCAAAGTTAGCTAGTTTTAAATTCTTTACCTTATCTATATCTCTTATTTTATTGTCTAAGTCTGTGTCAAAAATATCCTGTAAGTTTGATGCTGGGTCTGTACTAACAAGGATAACTTTTTTACCTTGGTCTGCTAGGTTTATAGCAAGACTCGAAGCTATAGAAGTTTTACCTACACCACCCTTTCCTGTAAAGAAAAGATACTTATTTAGCTTAACATTTTCTGGATTGAATCTTGTATACACATTGACCTCCTATCCTATCTATTTGTTTCCTTTATTCTTTTTCATTTTTTGAATTGCTATACCAGACATTATATATTCTTTTGGTATATCCAAAAATTCAACAAATTCATCATTTGTAGGGTATTCTCTTGTTTTGACTACTTCATCGTCAACCATTGTTATAGGAAGTACATCGACTCCTTCTTCATTTAACAGCTTGCTTACTTTATCATTTTCAGCGTA
>NZ_JAGYZD010000329.1 GCF_018371055.1 Finegoldia magna
TATCGCTGAAATATTGGCAAAAAAATACACAGGAAGGGGAATCGAATACGATGATTTGTACCAAGTCGCATGTATCGGACTAATCCTTGCGATTGACCGTTACGATCCATCAAAAGGCTACGAATTCTCCTCCTATGCAACTCCTACAATAGTCGGAGAAATAAAAAAATATTTCAGGGACAAAGGCTGGGTCATCAGAGTTCCACGCCGTATTCAAGAACTAAACAAAAAGGTTGCAACAGCCAAGACACACCTTGCACAAACAATGCAAAAATCACCAACAGTTGAAGACATCGCAGATTATTTGTCGATATCAAACGAAGAAGTGTTGGAAGTGTTGGAAGGGGCAAAAGTGTACGCTCCACAATCATTGGATCAATCGATCGACCAATCAAGTGATGACAGGGATACTAATCTTAGCGATTTGATTGGAGAAGAAGACAAGGACATGTTGCAGTTTGAAAATAGAGATTTGATTAACAGATGCATGGAGGATTTGAACGAAGTTGAAAAGAAAATTCTTCTTGGAAGATATTTTGATAAGAAAACACAAATCGTGATTGCTGAGGAATTGGATATTTCGCAAATGACTGTCAGCAGAATGGAGAAGAAAATTCTCAAAAAATTCAAGGCGTCACTCAAGGAGCAACTGGAATTTTAAATGGAAATTTTGAGATTTGAAAATGTTAAATTCATGAAAGAGTACGATGATTTTTCTATAGATAAAAACGAAGTAGTTTTCGTTGTGGGTAAGAGTGGAAGCGGCAAATCCACTCTTCTCAAACTTATCAACAACACATTACAACTGAAATCGGGCAGAATTTTCTACAAAGATAAAAATATTTTGAATATCAAACCAGTTGAATTGAGAAGAAACATCATAATGACTTCCCAGGAAAATTTCTTGTTTGATATGACTATAAGAGAGAATTTCCATGAGTTTTACAAGCTACGCGATTTAGAAGAATTAACTGACGAAGAAATCACTAAGTTTTTGAAAATAACTAATTTCGATGTCGATTTGAACCTCAATGTTGAGAAACTTTCCGGAGGAGAAAAGCAAAGGGTGTTCTTGGCGATTGCACTTAGCTTAGATCCTGAGGTTTTGCTTTTGGATGAGCCGACAAGTGCGTTAGATAATAAGACTGCGTTTGATATGATGAAAAATATCGTGAATTATTGCAAACACAACGACATCACACTTGTAGTTGTAACTCACGCTAGACAATTAGTCGACGAATTTGCAGATAAAATAATCGATTTGGGAGAATAAAATGGGAATAATTAAAATACCATGGACTAGGTTCGTTCTGATTTATTTGCTTTTGTTAGTTGTGTTATTCGTAATGAAGAAATGTCGTATCAACAAAACAAAAATGCTAGTTGTAGCAAGTGTTCGTATGACTGTACAACTTAT
>NZ_JAGYZD010000330.1 GCF_018371055.1 Finegoldia magna
TTGTATAATTTCTTTATTTTCCATAGACTATCCCCTTTTCCTTTGTTGTGCTTTTAATTGAGTCTTTGCGTGTACAATTGCTTCAACTAATGGTCTGTTAGATGGACAAACATAGCTGCAAGTACCACATTCTATACAATCATTCAAATGTATTTTTTCTGCTCCTTCAAAATCACCATTCAATGATTTTAATTGCAAGAACAATGGCAACAAGCCAATTGGACATACATCCACACACTTAGCACATTTAATGCAAGGTTCTGGAGCAGCAAGTGTTGCATCTTTTTCATTCATGCAAATTATTCCGCCTGTAGTTTTAACAGTTGGAGCATCCAAATTGTATTGGCATGCACCCATCATAGGACCACCAACTACAATCTTGTATGGTGTCTCCTTGAATCCGTCACAATAATCTACTAAATCTTTGAATTTAGTACCTACTGGAACGTATATATTTTTAGGTTCTTTGATAGCTGAACCTGTCATTGTAACAATTCTGTGAGTCAAAGGAATACTGTGAACTACGGCATCGTAAATAGCCATAGCACTTGAAATATTAAGTCCTTGAACTCCTCTTTCGTTCGATCTTTGAGCTTTTGAAATTTTCTTACCAGTAATTGAGTTGATAAGTCTTCTTTCATCCCCTTGTGGATATTTAGTTTTAAGAGAGCAAATTGAAATATTTTTTTCATCCTTAGCGGCATTTTTCAATATTCCAATAGCCTTTTGTTTGTTATCCTCAACTCCTATGTATCCTTTATCGCAATCCATTAATTTCATGATAATTTTCAATCCACCAATTGCTTTTTGAGGATATAATTCCATATTAAGTTGGTCACTAGTTAAATAAGGTTCACATTCAGCCCCGTTCAAGATTACTTCCTCGATTTTTACATCAGGTTTTTTCTTCATCTTAATGTGAGTAGGGAATCCTGCTCCACCCAAACCTACTATACCAGCTTCTTTTATTCTTTCTAGGATAACTTCTTTTGATAATTGTGTAAAATCATCATTTGTTTCAGTGTATCCTAATTCGTTTAAACCGTCTGATTCGATTACTACGACTTCACCTTTTTGACCATTTGATAATACCATTTGCTCAATCTTAACAACCTTTCCACTAACTGAACTGTGAACAGGTGCTGAGATAGTCGCTTTAGATTCACCAATTTTTTGACCCACTTTGACCTCATCTCCTACTTTTACAATAGGTGTACAAGGCGCACCAATATGTTGATGCAATGGGATATAAACCATTTTAGGTTCAAAATTTGTATCTAAAGGACAGTTTTGAGTGTAGGATTTATGATCATCCATGTGAAATCCGCCTTTAAAAGTCAGATTTTCTAAACTCATTTTTTCACCCCTTTAATAAAATAAAAAATGGTGCAGAGAA
>NZ_JAGYZD010000047.1 GCF_018371055.1 Finegoldia magna
CACTCCATCTTTTCCAGATTTTATATCTTCCATCATTCGATTGAACTGTATTCTACCTTCAATAGACTTGCCAGACTTTCCGGCATCTTCATACTCTCCGACAATTTCGTAATCGTTGTAAATAGCAAAAGCTTTCATTCGTGATTTTTGTGCCTCTAACGAATATCCCTCTATCTGTATTGACGTAGATACTCGTGTATAGAGGTATACTTTTATTTTTTCTTTTGACATAGCATTAACCTCAATATAACTTTTCTATATCATATATAAACTTTGATTTTTGAATTTAAGTTTGGACTATCATTTCAAGTATATTATAACACTTTTATTAGTCCGTCTCAATTTGTGTTTTTGCCATGTCAAAACTATTTTTCTTCTCTTGATTTTTTGCTGGCGTTGGATCGGGCAGATTATCTAAATCTAAAGCACCAGCATATTTTGCAATCAGATTTGCTATTAAATCAGCCAATCCATTCCAGTCATTGTCCAATATATACCTCCTCTAAAGTTTTATATCTAATAATTATTTGTTTAATTAAGTTTTACGACATTGACAAGTGCCTTGGATTAGCAACATAGGAATCTCACCTCCGCCTCTATTCCGGATGAGCCGGCTTCAACCTTAGAAGTATCATTATCCTCATTTTCTTCATAGCGGATAGGGTATCCCTCCCTATATTCAAACTCTTACTTATCGCTCTCTTTCTTCATCCCTTGCTTTTAGCTTAGCAGTACTTATTATGCCGAATTATTCAGCAGAAAGATCTTGACGGATAGGTTATTACGCTCCAAAAATAATTAACGTCTTGTCTTGGTCTATTCAATTGTTAAGGTTCAAAATTTATCGAGAGTTATTAATCTTTTTAAAATTTGACCATCAGAAAATACTTATATTGATGAAACAAAATTTTATAAATTACTCTCTTATACTTAACAGTGAAAAGAAGTCTTTCTTGGTAACCAATTTTGAAATAGAATTTGCTTATGTAAAAAGGTCCAATTCCCACTGCATAAGTAGCAGTGAAAATTAGACCCTCTTGTTAACTGTCATCTAAAAGTCTTCTAACATTTCTTTAATTTTCTAATCGCCTTTTAGGTGTCATATTTACATTTTTATTATCTCTGGCATACTTTTATACCTTTTCATACTTAAAGTCTTTAATAGTGGCTTTCCACCTCTTTTTATCTATAAAGATTCGCCTACGTCATAGTTCATTTTTTTATTTCCTCCTTGATGTCTTAATTTATCTTTATCTTCTTTATACCATTTTATATTTAGAAATAAAAAATAGATGAGATTTTTTGGATTCTGTTATGAAAAATCTAAAACGAACCTAAATTTTATTATTCAGGTTCGTTTTGTTTTCTATATTGGCTAGGACTAAGTCCTGTGAAATCTTTGAATGCTCTGTTGAAGTTAGATGGATTCTGAAAGTTTAGATCATTGCTTATTTCTAGTATGGATTTATCTGTGTTTATAAGCAAATCTTCTGAATATATTAGTTTTAACCTTTGGATATACTTCATCGGCGTGTATTGGAAGGATCTTGTGAACTTTGTGTTTAGAGTAGATTTTGATATTTTAAATTTTTTCGCTAGATGATCTAAGTTTAGATTTTTATCCAGGTTTTCTTTCATATATTTCTCTACTTCTTCCATTAGTTTATCCCCTCCGGGCGTGAAATAATTGGTCTTACTTGGATTTATGCCAACTTTTCCTATTCTATATATGAGTTCCAAGGATTTTAATTTTATAAATAGCATATCCCTTTCTTTAAGTGCTTGAATTAATTCATTTGCAAGTTTTACCAAATCTTCGTTTTTAATGGCACATCCCATGTCTTTTACATTTTTAAATTTATATATAAATTCTCCAATGTATGGAAAGTAGGGGGAATTTTTATCCAAGATTTTATCTGCTATTACTATGTTAAATGCCGTGGTTCGATGACTTGTTGTGGAAGAAAATTTTGAATTTGGTATTGATCTTCCTACGAATATTTCATTTGTAGTTATGAGAACTTTGCTATTGTTTATGTAAGTGAAATGATTGCCTTCATAGCAGTATCCTATCCTATAGCCTCTATTTCCCTCCGTAGAAGAGTTATGGGCGTTGTATTTCTTCTTTAGACTGATGTAGAGTACAAAGACCCCCGGAAATATTTCGTAAGAGGTCATCTTATTTTCAGGGCTTTCTAAGCCTATATAATTTATAATTCTAGGATCCTCTGTGGGAAATTCTTCGAACCCCCAAGATTTAAGTCTATTCTCTTTCATACAAACTCCACTATATTTTCTTTCGAATTTTTTATAAATTCATAGTCATGGCTTATGACGATTATTGTCTTTCCTTCATCTTTCATCCCTTTTAATATTCCAATTAGTCTTTTCATATTTTCAAAACACAGTCCAGATGTAGGTTCGTCAAGCACCACGATTTCCTTTGGACTGCCATTGCTAGTCCCAGAGCGAGTCTTTGTTTTTCTCCTCCAGATAACTTCTGTGGGTGGCTTTCTCTCCTATCCCAGAGCTCTAGTTTCTTTAATATTTCTTCAATCTTTTTTTCGTCATCTGTTACTATTTTCATCTCCGTTAAAACGGATTCTGTAAATAGCTGATAATTGATATCCTGCATCACTAGAGAAATATAGTCTCCATGGTTTTTTATTCTTCTATTTTTGTAAAATACTTCGCCCTTTTGCTTCTTATTAAGACCGCAAAGATTTCTTATAAATGAAGATTTACCAATTCCATTTGCTCCTATTATGAAATATATTCCCGGATCAAAGCTCATTGAAAAATCAAATAGCTTGGGATTTTTTTCATATTGGCAGGAAAAATCTCTACATACAAGTGATTTTTCTTCATCGAAACTGTGGTCGAATAGGTTCTTCACTTCGTAGCTTTTACTTATAAGTTCTTCTTTTTCTATGTCTTTAAGGGTTCTAAGTCTGTGCTTTTCAAGTATTTCTTCTGAGATTCTATCTTTACTATAGGATAAAATTTTCCGATTTTCAATTACAAGTAGTCTATCCATTATTTCTTTTAAATAGTAGAGTCTATGCTCAGCGATGATTATTATCTTGCCCAAGGATTTTAAAACCTCTAGGCAGTGGGTCAATTTTTCTATGGATTCTCTGTCTAAGGATGCGGATGGTTCGTCGAAAATATATATTTCATTGTCCATAACCGCCACAGAATTTATGGCTATTAGCTGTTTCTGCCCTCCTGATAGTTTGAATAAATCATTGCCTAAAAGATCCTGACTATTTAGTAGTTTTGAAAAATATTCTATCTTTTCATAAATTTTATCCCTAGAAACATTCCTGTTTTCTAGGGCAAATGCGATTTCATCTAGGGAATTAATGGCGTAGAATTGATTTTTTGGATTTTGAAAGACTGTTGAGATGAATTTTGATCTGTCGGTTATATCCAACTTCAAAATACTTTCTCCATCAAATAAAAGATCCCCTTCCATCTTTGCCATATCAACTTCTGGTATAATTCCATTTATAGTCTTGATTAGAGATGATTTACCACATCCAGATCTGCCTGTGATGACATTTATAGATCCCTTTTCAAATTTTAAATTTATATCTTCAAGTATTCTATTTTCTCCCTCATCTTCTTTGAATGAAAGAGAAAAATTCTTAAATTCTAGCATATTTTTATCCTTATAAATAATATTATTATATAAATTCCGAAACTAAGTAGGACATAGTCCGCCGTTTTAAGCCTTGCACATGATATGGAAGACCTCTCTTTATTCATTTTCATGCCTCTTGTCATGGCAGATATCGCAACATTGTCCGCTGTTTGAGATACAATCATAAGTAATGGCACAAATCTATATTCCAGTATCTTCGCCGGATTTTTAAAGAAGTTTTTCATCGTAAGTCCATGCATGTACATAGCTTCTCCGATGATTTTGTAATCTTCTTTTATAGAATAGAAAAATCTAAACATTACAGAAATTGGTATGATTATATAGTCTGGAAATTTGATTTTCTTTAGTGAATAGACGAGATCGCTCATCTTAGTAGTTGTCACAGTGTAATAACCCATCATCACTCCTGGAAGTATTCTAAGTATTATTCCGCAGTAGAGATTAAAGACCATCCCTAAATAAGAATTTGGATACTTGGATGCTACTATCTGTCCTACTACGGCTATCCCAGTATAAAAAAGTCCCTTACCAATAAGGGACCATTTTTTATCTAGGATTGCAAGTAGGTATGGAAATATAGCTAACAAAATTCCAAGGTATTTATAACTCATACTAATGGAACCTTCTGTTGCAGATACCCCTATGATAATTGTTAAGAATAATTTTGTCCTAAAATCAATTTTCATTAAGCCATTCCCGCTTTTTTAAAATGTTTATTTAAGATTTTAATTCCAATGGTACATCCTATGTATCCACCGAGCATACCTAGTAGAACTACAGGTATAAAGGACCAGTTTGGCATAACTGAGAGTAGTTTTTCTGCATATTCAGCCCCATAGCCTTGGTCGATTAAAGACTGTAAATAGGCATCTCTAGCAAAGTAGATTGGTATTAAATTTGCAGCTGCAAAAATCATAAAGACTGTGTAGGTTAGTCTTGCAGTTTTTATTGACTTATAGCCACCCTTTTTTAATATAATTTCACAGATTAATGACAATAAAATTATGGCAGGTAGAACTATCGCTCCATGACCTGACATTGAAAATGTAAGTCCAAATACTATTCCCATGATTAAGATCATGCCAAATTTATCTATCTTTGTTGAATAAAGCATAAATACTGGTCCTGAAACTAAACCGCAAGCAAATGGAACTAGGGGCATAAGTACAGGTATAAAACCTATCATACCTCCACACCAGAGTGCCATTACAGTTAAAAGCGAAAATACTCCTGCATTTATTAAATCTCGAATTCCAAATTTATTCATTTTTTCCTCCTTAATATATAAATTCTTCAGATTTTTTAGATGATTCAATCATCTTTTGGTAAGTTTTACTTTCTTTTATAAGTTCATCGTGTTTTCCAAAATCTTCTATCTTTCCATCTTTCATAACTATGATTTGATCTACATTTCTGATTGATTTCATCCTATGGGAAACTATCATCACCGTCTTATTTTTAATTAATTTATTTAGAGATTCTTGGATATATTTTTCATTTTCCACATCAAGTGATGCCGCAATTTCATCTAGTAGGATTATTTCTGCATCCTTTAAAAATGCTCTTGCTATGGATATTCTCTGTCTTTCTCCTCCAGATAAGTTAGATCCATTTTCGCCAATCTCCGTATCGTATCCATTCTCAAGTTTCTTTACAAATTCGTCACAGTTCGCTAGCCTTGCAGCTTCTAGCACTTCTTCATCACTTGCAGTAGGTCTGCCGAGCCTTATATTTTCCATTACAGAACCGTTAAATAGAATTACATCTTGGAACACCATGGAAATATGTTTAAATAAATCTTCTGTCCTCGCCTTATTTATCTCTTTTTTATCTATTAAGATTTCTCCTCTGTCATAATCATAGAGCCTTGCCACCAATTTTATTAGAGTGGACTTCCCGCAACCAGATGGACCAACAAGAGCAGTAGTTTTTCCCTGCAAAGCCTTGAATGAAATATTATCTATGACTTTTTTGTCATCGAGATAAGAAAATTCTACATTTTTTCCTTCTATATCAAATGATTTAAATTCTGTTTCTCTTCCCGGTTGGATTTCTTCTGATCTAAGTGCCTTTATCTTTTCTATTGGAGAATCCATGTACATTAACTCTCCATAAAATTGGTTAAAGGCAGCAACTCCATCAATTAATCTTGCTGAAGCAAATAGGTAGCCTGCAAAATACAAGATATTTATTTCTCCATTTATCAAGCTATTTAATCCAACATATATTGCAAGGGCTAGGGATAAGTTTGCCACAACTGTTGCAGAAACAATGGGGATAACTTGTCCCAGTTCTGACTTAATGTGTTTCTTTTCTAAGGACCTAACAAAGTCAATGCCACTTTTTTCCTTTTCTTCAGTCAAATTGTAGGATTTGATTTCAGTGGATAGATCTATTAGTTCTTGGAACATCTTCGAAGACTTTCTCTGTTCTTTGTAGTAGGTCGCCGTCGCCTTCTTTTGGATTTTGGTGGAAGTCAAATTCAAAATAGCAGAAATATAAATTGGAGCTATAACTGCAAGACCAAGCTTTACATTTCCAATTAGCAACAAAATGGAAATAATAACTAGGTTTATTATAAAGCCATAAAAACCTGAAACTGCATGAGAAAGACCATGCTCCATTGCCTCTACATCCTTCATAATCGTTTGAGAAAAATCAGTTAAATCTCTTTTTGAATAGAAACTAAGGGGAAGATCTTTTATTATTTCAGAAAGTTCAATCCTTAAATTTGCAGATTCTTTATAGGTTTCATTATAGGTTGTAATGTAATCTTTATTTATTACGAAAATCATTATAAGAGCAATTACTATATATAAAACCACCGAAATCTTGAGATTAAACTTGCCTAGACCCAAGAGACCTTGCATGACATACATAAGAAGAAACATAGGAAGCATGTAGGACAGATTCTTTAAGGTAGAATATTTAATCGCAACGATGGTTCCTTCTGCACCTTTGTCCGTAAGTGCAAATCTATCTTTTAAATAGTTTTTCATAGATCAACCCTCCATTCATTTGCTTCATTGTACATTTCGATAAACTTCTTATACCTGCTGTCTTCCTTCATAAGTTCATCGTGGCTTCCTCTCTCTAGAATTTTTCCATCTTCAACCAGTAGAATTTCGTCCACTCCACGAATCGAAGAAAGCCTATGAGCAATCATAATTGTCGTCCTATCTTTTATGAGTTCCTTAAAGGCAATCTGTAATTCATATTCATTTTCTGGATCTGCAGCAGCAGAAGCTTCATCAAGGATAATTATCTTTGGATCTTTCAAAAATATTCTCGCAATGGAGATTCTCTGTTTCTCGCCACCAGATAGATTTATCCCTTCAGCACCTATTATCGCATCGTACTTGTCTTTGAACTTATCTATAAAGTCATCACAGCGGGCAAGCTTTAAGGCTTTGTAGACCTCTTCATCATCTGCATCTTTATTTGCGAGTTTTACATTTTCAAAAATCGAAATTCCTTGGAATAGTTTAGGATTTTGAAAAACTATACCGATATTTTTCATCAAGCTTTCTCCATCGTAGGAAGAAATATTTCTGTCGCCGATTAAAATTTCTCCAGAATCCACAGGATATAGTCCAGAGATTAACTTAGCAATGGTAGACTTACCAGATCCAGAGCTACCTACAAGAGCATATACTTTGTTCTCGTCAAGATTTAAAGAAAAATTATGTAAAATCTTATTCTTGTCATCGTATGAAAAATCAACATTTTTAAAGATTATATTCTTCTTTTGTAAATCTTTTTGTGTACCAAAAACTATTTCTTTTTCTTTCATCTCTGTGAACAGATTTTCAAGATTATCTACAGCAGAGTTAGCTTGAAAAACATACATGGAAACATACATAATCTTCATTAGATCTACGAAAAATAATCCCATAAATAAAGTGAAAAATAGAATTTTTGCTGACCAGATATTAGGATCTTGTCCTTTTGAAACCATAAATATCGCTAGAAAGACTGGCGTGATTATAAAAATATTTAAAAGCCATTGGAAAAGGACATAGGGAATCCTGCAGGACATCGAATATTTGTAGACCATGTCCTTATAGACCATGATTGAGTCGTAAAGTTTTGTAAAACCGATAAGTGGCGTGTTGAAGATCTTCACCACTGGCATTCCTCTTACATATTCCACAGCCCCAGCATTCATTTCATCTAGCTTCTCCATGTACTTCTTCATAAATGATTGGTCTCCTATCATTTTGTAGAGTAAGTACATACTGAGTAGAATGATGATTACAAAAAATATTCCAAGATAGATGTCAATTGCAAAGGTCAAGGCTATCATGAGTATAGGAGTTAAAGCTGCCATAGTTTGATCTGTTATGAGGTGGGCGACAATCATGTGTGTTTGTTCCACATTGTTGTCGATTATCTTTCTTACCTCACCAGAGTTATGGGTGTCAAAAAAAGTATTTGAAGCTCTAAGTAGGTGCCTAAGTCCTTTTTCACGAAGCCTAGTTTCAAGTCTAAATCCAGCTAAGTGACTCATCCATGTTCCACCAAAGTAGAAGATACTACAGCTGGCAAAGAGGACTAGAATTTTTATAGAGAAAATCTTAAGGTTTATTAAATCTTCTCCACAAAATACATCTCTAAGCAAAATCCAAATTAAATAATAAGCATAGAACTGTAGCAAATTCCCAACTACAGCTAGCATCGCCGCAAGTATTCCATGGATTTTTCTTTCAGGCATATAGGAAAATAATTTCTTATAAAGTTTCATATTAACCTTCTTTCTATGTGCTATTTAATAATCAATATCAATATATCATCTTTTTTTTTATCGTCTAGTCGAAAAAAATTATTCTGTCATAAATTTTAAATAAAATATGATGGTCTTTAAATTTTTGTAAGAGACTGTGTAAAATGCCTTTCCCCTAGGGGAAAGAGATATGTGATCAATTTTTTACTATATGTGGACCACTTTCCGATAATAACTGTGGACCATTTTGGGGTTGACATTTACATCTAAAAGTCTTCTGGCTTTTCTTTAATTTTCTAATCGCCTTTAAAGTGTCATATTTATATTTTTTTATCTCTGGCATACTTTGATACCTTTTAGACTTAAAGTCTTTAATAGTACCTTTCCACCTCTTTTTACCTATAAAGATTCTCCTACATCATAGTTCATTTTTTTATTTCCTCCTTGATGTCTTAGTTTTTCTTTATCTTCTTCATACCATTTTAAGATTGTCACATAGTGGTTTTGATAGGTCTTACCACTGCTTTCCATGTATCTGGATAGTTTATTTATCATTATTTCTGTGTGTGAGTTTAATTTTTCTTTAAGGTTTTTATATTCTTCTTGGCTTAACCTTACATTTTTGAATTCTCCATAAAAAATGGGGGTGGACTTTTTATCTTTTTCTATCTCTCCCTCTTTCTCTTTATCTATCTCTATATCTTTCTCTATCTCTATCTCTCCGTTGCACTTTTGTTGCTTATGTGTTGCATTGGTGTTGCATTGCAACATTTTTAATTCTCTAGACTTTCTTGAACGCCTTGTAGAAGCTGTTTCTGATCCGATTAAGTTTGGTATTTCAGTTAAATAGTATTCATCATTTTCTGTTAAAACTTCTAATAAGCCTTGATTGATTAAATAATTTACCGTAACCATTACATCATCGTCTGTTTCATCTATGGTTAGTGCTAACTCTTTTATAAAATCACTTTCTACTCCGTCATAATAGAGTTTGCCCTCATCTTTT